>DYKC01000166.1 GCA_020722825.1 Vermiphilus sp. | reverse complement strand
AGAAAGATTATCCTATAAAGTCAAGTTTTAAATTTTCAAAGAGCGTTCTTTGATAAATTTAGGTGTTAGCAAACACTTGAATAGGGTTATATGGTTCTCCTGACTTAAGCATTGCCAGCATTATCTGCAGGAGCTTCTTTGCTACAACAATGAGGGCTTGTTTTTCTGTTTTACCCTGTGATATTTTTCGCTGGTAAATCACGCGCATCTCTTTATTGTGGATAAGGCAGGATACAGCAGACATATACAGAGCCCATCTAAGGACCTTTGGCCCGCGATGAGAGATCCTGTTTTCTCTCCTGGTTTCTCCTGATTCATAGAGTCTGGGAAAAAATCCTACATACCCAGTGATTTTCTTTGCACTGCAGAAGGAGGAGCCATCAACTCCCAGATAGGATAGCACAGCAGCAACAGTTTTCTTTCCCACTCCAGGAATTGACAGGAGATTTTCTCCGGGAAAAGAATCATCAGGGCCAGGTGAAAGGATGTCTTCAATGTTTTTGTCTATCTCCTGGATATTAGAATTAAGGTTCTGTATCTGGTTCAAGAGCATCCTTAAAGAAACGCCTCTTGCTTTTTGCGCTCTTCCAGAGTAAATGGAATTCTTTGCCCAGTCAATAAGGGATTGAATCTCTTTGATATCAAAGTTATTACCCTGGATAGAACGTACAATCTTCTCAATGTGTCTGGGCTTTACAAGGGCAAGGTCTTTTGCAGTGGGGAATTCCTTGAGGATTTGTAAAGATGCAACGCCAAAAGGATTCCTTAATGCCGTTCTTTCATATTCAGGGAATACAACACCAAGCAGGCTAATCACTTTACGCTTGTAGTCTTGGAGTGTCCTTAAAAACTCATAACGAAGGTTTGTGTATTCCCTTAATACCTGAATCTTTTCTTCTGGAACAACAGAGTTCATATATTCACCTGTGCGCAGCAAATTGGCAATCACAAGTGCATCAATGTCATCGGTCTTTGCCTTTTTGGCCAAGGCCTCTCTGAACTTATTGACATAATAGGGATTAAGAAGAATTATCTTAAATCCCTTTTCCTGCAGGAACTGGTACAGGTTTTCCCAGAACCATCCTGTTGCTTCAAGCCCTGCAAGAATATCTTTACTCTCAATTTTTGCTTCTTGCAGGCGAGAGAGCAAGTTATGGAATCGTTCTTTTAAGTTCTCAAGACTAAAACTTATTATCCTTTTTCCTTCACTATCCAGAACCAGATACCTTGAGGACTTCTTTGCTACGTCTATACCCAGATAAAACATGGAACCTCCTTTCTTTGAAAATTTGATACTCTTTTAGCAGGATTACTTCTTCCTTCTTTTTCTACGCTACATATAGCCTGATGATGAATGGTAGCCCCCAAACAAAAGGGCTCCACAATATCCTAAATGAATATTCTCAGGCGTAGAGAGCAGGAAGCAATAATCTTTCTGAAATGGTGTCACAGGCTCAAAAAATCTTTGAGGAAACGGGGTAAATTTCAATTTTCCCGAGCAGGTTGATACATTGATACCCCCTCCTCAAACAGAGATTGAGAACTCCTGTGACCCATAAGGGGGCTGGAAAATTGTCAATCCTGCTTTAAGGGTATCTTTAAACTACATTATACAAGATTTTACAAAAAATTTCAAATAATATTCGCCTCTGAGGTTCATCTTGTCTAACTTTGCCAAAACCTACAGTTAGAACCCATGTGAATATTATATCAGGGGG
>DYKC01000165.1 GCA_020722825.1 Vermiphilus sp. | reverse complement strand
TTTAGAGACGGACTTCGGAAGAGATAAGATTACAAATAATAGGTCTTTCGTAAGCACCGCACTTCTCTCTGAAAAACTCACATATTTCCTCTACGGATTTTCGCGGACCCTGCAACTTTATTTCAACGTTCTCATTTGCCAGAGCCTCACGTATATCCGGAATGGCTATGGTCATCTCTATTGAACTTTTAAGATTATACCTGTTCCTGTTATAGTAAAGGTAGGTATCAAGTTTATACCTGCCCGCAATTTTGGTTACAGGCATTATCGGTCTTATGTGAAAATCCTCAATCCTGTGAGTTGGGATTATCATCATTCTTGTAGAGTAGATAAATTCATCTGCATCCCTGCCCATAGCCCTGAAAATCTTCCTTGAAGTATCCTTGCCATGCATGAGGAAAAGAACCGAATACCTAAGAACCAATTCTTTAACAGTCTCTTTTATTTTCCGTTTGTTGACGAGATGTGAAATCTGCACTGCGGTAGAATATCTGCTGACCTTATCGCTGTGCCGTTCATAAAAATGCAAAAGTGCCCTACCTATCTCCAGAAGATGCAGTGTAATGGCTATGTAACTGCGTACGCTTCTCATGTCATAAAATTCTTTTTCAATCTTGGTGTTCTTCAGATAGGTATCATAGAGCGATTCTATCTGGTTGAAAATTGACCTGTATTTTTCCAGAACCTCTTCAGTGACAACCTCCGTAATATCAGTTGCTCCACCCACGTCGCAGATAAATACATTGAACGTCTCAAGATTTTCAAGAAACTTAATTAATATTTCAAATACCCGTTCTTTCTTTTCCTTGACGATATTTTCATTTAAATCCGAAGGTAGAATCTTCTTCTGTATTTTCAGTACCCCTCTTTGTTCCACTGATTTCACCCTCGCCTTTCCAAAATTGTGCTTTGACGCCTCTTCCTTCAATTCTCTCGCAAGTGTCCTCAATTCCTGAAGGTAAAAACGGACTGTTTCCCGGAGAAGGTTTATAAATGCCTCCTTTTCTTCCCGAGAAGCATCTATCTGATAGTTCTCAAATCTCACAAGAATGTGGAGCCCGTGAAAAATGGCAATGTTTATCCATCTTATTGATGCTATGAGTTCCCTGAAGTAGAAAAACCTCTTGTTGTGGTTGGCTCCGTAATCATCAAGGAAGATCTCTATTTCGTCAGCCTCCTTCATAATGGCAAATATCAACTCTCTGTTTGGAAACTCTTTTAATCTCAACAACTCTTCAAAAATGTCAAACAGATTCTGTGTAATAATCCTAAGGTCAACAAGAAATTCCTTTTCTATTTCCTTATCATCCATCACCTTTATCAGTGATTCAGTCTTTTTTTTCATCGGTTCTCCAAACCAGCATTCCTGTCGTTTTCCCCCTTCCTTGATGGGCTATCCCTTACCCATATCTTCTAAAGCCTGCACGTATACTGCTTCTGCGAGGATTACATCATCCATTCCACGCATTAAAGTAGCCACCCGGGAATCCCGTCCGATTTTCTGCCGATGAACCTGCCTTGCCGGGTAACAAGACGCAATGCCATTTGGGGAGTAATTTTCCTGCGAGATCCTTTCCGAAATTTCTTCTTTAAGAAATTCATCTGTATTGGATTTAAAATGATTTCGTCAGCCGTTCCTTTTTTTACTTCATAGCGCATCAACAAAAGATTGTAACTGAACTTTGACAAATTTGGTCTTTTTACTTTGCAACAGCATAGTTTAATCTAA
>DYKC01000026.1 GCA_020722825.1 Vermiphilus sp. | reverse complement strand
CTTTGTTACGCTGGTTCCGGTATGTGCGGTTGTGGATTATTCAATAATACTTAAAAGGAATATCTTTGCAGAACCACCACCTCCTCCAAAGCCCAAGGTACCAATTGAAAAAACGCCGATTATAAAACCGCTTCCTCCTCCAGAGTTGAGTTCTCTGATTGACCTGAAGGGGATTATTTATTTTCCTGAAGGGGGTTCCTTTGCGGTTATAAGCGTCAAAAAAGGCAATAAAGAGGTTATCTCCAAAGAGGGTTCCGTGATTGAGAATGCCGAAATAGTGAAGATTTATGAAAACGAGGTTGTTTTTATGTATCAGGGTAAGGAAGAAAAGATTGAACTGAAAAAAGAGTCGGCACAGTCAGGTTTTATGGAGGTTATACCCGGTGTTAGTGCCAAGACTGCAGCGATTGAACCCGATGATGAAAAGAGCAAAATTATCAATCCGACTGCCGCAGAATCCATTAGATTTGAAGAGCCGGTTGCAGTTAGTTTTAAAGAAACTATGGCAGAATTGAGAAATGACAGGGAACTGTTGAAAAATCTTAATGTTATACCCAACGTGCAGGGAGGTAAGGTTGAAGGGTTTAAAATAAACAATATCCCTGCAGGCAGTCTGCCGTATAAGTACGGGCTTCGGAATGGAGATGTTCTGCGCAGAGTGAATGGTGTTTTTATAGATAGTATGGCAACAGGTTTTTCGGTATACAACCAGATAGTCAAAGATGGTACAGACCTTGTTACGGTTGAGATTTTAAGAAATAACTCTCCGATTGTTTTGACATTCAAACTCAGGTAGCCTTTCTACAGGACTTTCAATGAGAGAAGCAATACTGTGGGACACTTTAAAGGACAACAATGTAAAGTGCCGCCTCTGTAATCACTTTTGTGTTATCAAGGATGGAGCGACCGGCATATGCAGTGTGAGGGTTAACAGAAGCGGCAGACTCTTTACGATTGTTTACGGTAACCTTGTTGCTGAAAGCGTAGACCCGATTGAAAAGAAACCTTTTTTTCACTTTTTACCGGGTTCGCTCTCCTATTCTATAGCAACCGCAGGCTGTAACTTCTCCTGTCTTTTCTGTCAGAACTACCACATATCACAGTTGCTGAGAGAAGGGGGATTTTTAGACAAAGAAGAGACCACGCCCGAAGAAGTTGTCAATTCCGCTCTTTCCAGTGGATGTCAGTCAGTTTCCTATACCTATACCGAACCAACCATTTTTTTTGAATTCGCCCTTGATACCGCAAAAAAGTCAAAGGAAAATGGGCTGAAAAATAATTTTGTTACCAACGGATATATGAGCAGGGAGGCATTAAAACTTATCTCTCCGTATCTTGATGCGGCTAACATTGACCTGAAAGGAGACGATGAATTTTACAGGAAACTCTGCAAGGCCAGGCAGAAACCGGTGATAGAGAATATAAGTAGAATGAAAAAACTGGGTATCTGGGTGGAGATTACCACGCTTTTGGTTCCCGAATATAACGATTCTGAAAAGCAGATTAAAGAAATAGCCAGGATAATAAGAGATATTGATCCTGGTATCCCATGGCACATAAGCAGGTTTTTCCCTGCATACAAGATGGGTGGACACTACCCGACGCCCTTAGAGAAAATTATCATGGCAAGGGAAATAGGGCTTGCCGAAGGACTTAAATATGTTTATGTGGGTAACGTTCCCGGCAGTAACGGAGAAAATACATACTGTCCTTCCTGCGGCAGGGTTTTGATTAAACGTTATGGATACACCATAATGGAGAATTATGTTAAGGACGGAAGGTGCGCCTTTTGTGGTGCCGAAATAGCCGGTGTCTTTGATAAAAAATGAAGGGTAGAGTGATAGCAAATCCCCTAACTGTGTTGGGTTAAATCTTGCCGCGGTTACCTCTCCTTCTCTGTCACGGGAGAAGTCGTAACTGACTACCCCTCCCCATCCTTCATAGGTAGAGGGTCTTATCTCATAAGGTAAACCGGGTTGTGCCAGACCCTTCATTTTTATCCCCGGCACATCATGCACTATCCCCATATAGGCTAATTTTTTTGAGATGTACATTAAAAACATTATTGTCAACAGCGCGGTTATATCTCCGCTGTTCCACCTCCTGCTATTATCACATCTGACCTGTAACTATTCCTGACAGGTGTACCCTCAAATTCAGGTGTTTTTGGAATATATCCACGGTATTCGTTAAAATGTTTTTTAATTCAAGCACGGACTCTTCTTCTGTTTCAATCCTTCCTGCAATTGAATCCTTCTTTTTACGTTCTTTGCCATCAGGTATTGCCCATATGCCCGAAGAGAAAAGATTTCCAATGTCAGGATGACGGAGATGTTTTTCTTCAAGATGCTGTTTTACATCCGAAGGGAACAGTTCAAATCCTGTATGGGTTACAATTGTATCTTTTAACGGCGGTATATTCTTTCTTACAAATGAGATTATATTAGGGAGCTTAAGTCTTGCAGAAGATATTGAGTCACTGTCTGAAACAAACTCCACGTAACCCTCTTTATTCCAGACTAAAGGTTTTATTTCAATGGCAGGCCTGTTTTTATCACCCGGGATTAAAGGCCTTTTTGTGCCTTTTCCCGTTCCGTTAAATGCTATTGTGTAGGTGTAGGCTTATTACCTTTTTTTAAAACCAAGTCCTGTCTGCCGCCACAGTGTCGGATTCTCAGTCGCATCTACAAAAAGGTCTTTACCTTTGTTACCTGTTCACCATTTTTGGTGTCCGTGACCACGCCGCAGACAAGCCCTTTTTCTGTAAGCATGCAGAGGATAAGAGTACAAAAGAACACCCAAATTCCCCTTTTTCATTAGTTCACTCAGGGAAATCTCTACAATGGGTGGAGAGACAAAACCATTTTTGTAGCCACCTGGCGGTTTCAGGTGCTTTTTCCAAAGTCACAGTTAAAGGCGGACGTTATCTCCCATCCCAACTGGTGGCGTCTTTCAACAACAATGACCTTTTTACCTTTTCCAGATAGCGTCGGTGCAGTCTCTATCCCGCACAGGCCGCCGCCAAAAACTGCTGTGTCATAACCAGTTGAAAAGATGTTTTTGTTCCTTGGGTTTTCTTTTAACAGGACTATTTTATTCTTGTCCGGTATGCCTGTCAAAGATAACACCGGATAATAAGCGGTGTTTGACAAGGCAGGGGATTGGATGTAAAATATATGGGATGGAAACGAAAAAATATGTGGCGATAGACCTGGGAGCAGAAAGCGGAAGAGGGATACTTGGTGAATGGACAGGTGAGAAGATTCTTATAAAGGAACTGTACAGGTTTCCAACCTATAATGTGAGTTTGCATTCTCACCTGTACTGGGATGTTCTTGCGATTTTCTCCGAGATAAAAAAAATTCTTGCGCTGGCGAAAAAGGAAGGGCAGATTTCCGGTCTGGGGGTTACAACATGGGGTGTTGATTACGGACTTATAGGGGAAGGCGACCTTCTACTTTCCAACCCTTTTCATTACAGGGATAAACGTACAGATGGCATTCCCGAAGAGGTATTTGGTATCGTTCCGAAGGAAAAGATATTTGAGGAAACAGGCATCCAGTTCATGCCTTTGAACACTCTTTATCAGTTGTATGCCACAAAGAAAGAATTCCCTTATCTTCTAAACGCTGCAAAAAAAATTCTTTTTATGCCGGACCTTTTTACATTTTTACTGACCGGCAAACAATCTGCAGAATATACCATAGCCACAACATCACAGATGTATAATTCCCTTGGAGAGGGGCAGCAATCCGCTCCAAGAGGTAACTGGACTTATGATATACTGGAAGATTTACAGATTCCATTAGGCTTTTTACCAGAGGTTATTTCTCCCGGTACACTGATAGGCAGTATATCAAAGGAAATAAAGGAAGAACTGGGGCTTTCTGACATTTCTGTTTACGCAGTATGTTCACATGATACAGCTTCCGCAGTTGTTGCCGTACCTGCAAGAGAAGGTATATGGGCATATCTTTCTTCGGGGACGTGGTCCTTGCTCGGGATTGAAACGGAAAATCCGATAATAAACGAAAAAAGTTTCAAGTACAACTTTACGAATGAAGGTGGTTACGGCGGCAGTATAAGGTTTCTGAAAAACATAATGGGGTTGTGGTTTTTGCAGGAGTGCAAGCGGTACTGGGAAAAAAATGGGCAGTCTTTTTCATATGGACAATTGACGGATATGGCTTCCTCGGCGCAACCCTTTTTCTCTTTCATAAATGCCAATGATGATAAGTTCCTTTTCCCGGGCAATATGCCTGAAAGGATACAGGAGTACTGCAGAAAAACAGGGCAGAGGGTGCCTGAAGATATCTCTCAGATTTCAAGGGTCATACTTGAAAGTCTAGCTATGGAATACAGATATCAAATGGAACGTCTTGAGGATGTCGTTGGAAACAGGATAGAAACACTCCACATAGTTGGAGGCGGCTCACAGAACAAATTATTGTCACAATTCGGTGCATCCGCAACAAGAAAAAGCGTTATAGCGGGTCCTGTAGAGGCAACTGCGGCAGGAAACCTGTTAATTCAAATAATGGCAAGCAAAGAAATTTCGGACATTTCCCAGTTAAGGGAAGTAGTTAGAAAGTCGTTTCCTCTTTTTGTCTATCAACCCAGAGATACGTCCCTGTGGGATGAGAACTACGAGAAGTACAAGGGGTTGGTTGATGGAGACGCCACAGGAAAAAAAACTTGATTATTTGAGTAAACCTTTACAGAACTATATTGACAGGGTCGCCACAAAAACCCCTGTTCCCGGGGGTGGCAGTGTCTCTGCCTGCGTTGCTACTTTGAGTGCTGCTCTTCTCAATATGGTTCTGGATTACACTCTCGGGAAGGAAAAGTATGCTGTTTATCAAGCGGAACTTGAGGCACTTAGGGAAGAAAATAAAAAGGTCCTTGCAAAACTTTCCCGGTATATAGAAGAAGACAGCAGGGTTTACAGCCTTATAAGAAAATACTCCTCCGAAGAGAAAAATCCTGTCCTTGAGGAAAAATACCTGAAACAATCTGCAGAAATCCACCTTGATATATGTGAAACCGCGCTTCAGATTGTCCAGTTTGCAGGTTTGCTGGCGGAGAAGGGAAACAGAGGCCTCATATCCGATACCGGCATTGCGGCATCTCTTGCATTATCTTCTTTTGACAGCGCAAAAATGAATGTTATGACTAACCTTAAATATATCGGCGACAGAGAATTTGTGAAAAAGAGCATTGAACAAATGAGTAAGATAGAAGGGGAGGTCCATTCAAAAGGAGAAGCAGTCTATAAGAAGGCAGTTGAAGTTCTTAACACAGGGGGAAGATAGAGATGGGAAATCTGATTGACGGAGAAATTATTGCAGAGAAGATAAAGGCAGAGGTTAACAGGGATATAACCTCGCTTAATGCCGACGGAATAAACCTCAAACTGGTTGCAGTGCAGGTTGGAGAGAATCCTGCCAGTGCGGTGTACGTGAAACAACAGAAGAAGAACTGTGAAAAGGCAGGGATTACCTATGAACTGAAAACCATTCCTGCAGAGATTGAAACAGTTGCTCTCCTTTCCAAAATAGAGAAACTTAACAATGATAGGAGCGTAACGGGCATAATTCTCCAGTTGCCCCTACCAGAAGGCATAGATGTAAAGCGGATACAGTCTAGCATACATCCTTTCAAGGATGTTGAAGGGGTTAACCCTGCCAACCTGGGCTGGATTGTTTACGGGAAACCGTCCCTTGCACCCTGTACAGCCCTTGCTGTTAAGGAAATAATAGACTCAACCGGCGTTGACCTTTACGGTAAAGAGGTGGTTATGGTTGGACACAGCGATATTGTAGGTAAGCCGGTTGCCCTTCTTCTTGTGGATAAGTTTGCCACAGTGTCCATCTGTCATATAGGTACCAGTAAAGCGGGGATGCTTGAAGAGCACGTGAGGCGGGCGGATATTTTGATTGTGGCTGTCGGGAAAGCGAATCTCATACCCGGTGGGTGGATAAAACAGGGAGCGGTTGTTATTGATGTCGGCATCAACCGGGTTGGAGACAAAATTGTCGGCGATGTTGAGTTTGAAACAGCAAAGGAAAAGGCATCACTTATAACTCCTGTTCCCGGCGGGGTAGGGCCGGTGACTACGGCTATTTTACTGAGGAATGTGGTAAAGGCGGCTCAATGGCTGAAAAAACAGTGATGGATTATACAAAATACAGGTTGAAAAAGGAAGAAGAGATCAGAGAGATTCTCGCGGGAATTCCAAAAATTTCCATTCTCTGGTGTCAGAAGTGCTATAAGGAATTCAAAGAGGATTTTGAACCGGAATGCGGTCAGTTGAAAGATATCCTTGAAGGAATGGGTACCGAGATAACTGTTTGCGAGCCTGTTGATTTCTTGTGCAACAACTACCTGACGAAAAAAATTCTTGAACATCTACAGGTAGATGAACCGATAGGCGTTGTTTCCTGCGGTCTTGGCATTCAGTTTGTTGCGGGTATATACAACAGGAGAAGGGTTTTCGCACTTGCCGATTCAGTTCTGCACAGCGGCAATGCGACCACTATCGGGTATCACGGTATTGCACTTGGGCCAGAAAAGTGTGCTGCCTGCGGGCAGTGTTATCTGGAAATTACCGGTGGCATCTGTCCTGTTGTTGCCTGTCCGAAAGGTTTGCTTAACGGACCCTGCGGCGGAGCAAGCAGTGACGGAAGGTGTGAGGTGAACAAGGAACTTCCCTGTGCATGGATAGAGATATATGAACGTTTAAAAAAACAGGGTAAGGGGTTCTCTTCCTTTGTTGAGATAAGAAACTACAGCATTTTCAAGGTTGACGAAAAGAAGAGGTTTGAAAAGGCAAACAGGAATGAGAGAACTGAAGGATTTTACGGAGGTGTTCATCCTCTGGAGATGAAGGAGTCTACCGAAGGAAAACCTCTTGAGGATTTTCCTGCCCCTGAAAGAATATTCGTTTTCCTTTCGCAGCATACAGGCTTGCCTGCAAAACCTGTTGTTAAGGCAGGTGACAGCGTGAGAGTTGGACAGAAACTCGGGGAAAGCACAGGGTTCATTTCCTCTGCTGTACACTCAGGTGTAAGCGGGAAGGTGATAGGGATTGAAGAAAAGATACATCCTGTTTCACAGACTCTTCAACCAGCAGTAGTAGTTGAAAATGATGGCGCTGATACTCCTGACCCTTCGGTTATGCCTGTTATGGACCCGGAAGGTCTTTCACAAGAGAAACTGTTGGAGGTGTTGCGGAACAGGGGGATAGTCGGACTTGGAGGTGCCATGTTTCCAACATCTGTAAAACTTTGTCCTCCAAAACCGGTTGATACATTGCTCATTAACGGATGCGAGTGTGAACCTTACCTTAATACTGATAACCGCCTGATGATAGAACGTTCTGATGAAATACTGAAGGGTGCCGGGATAGCACGGAAAATTTTAGGTGCCAGAAGGGTTGTTTTTGGCATAGAAGACAACAAGAAAAAGGCGATAGAATCTGCCACTAAAAGTGCAGGAGGCGGTTCAGATGTGGAGGTTGTTTCTCTGAAGACACGGTATCCGCAGGGTGCCGAAAGGATGCTGATAAAAAGGACTCTCGGCAGGGATGTGCCGGATACAGGTCTGCCTTTTGACGCGGGGGTTGTTGTTCTTAACGTCTCCACTCTTTACTCGCTGTATAATGCGGTATACAGGGGGATACCTCTTGTTGAGAGAGCTATAACGGTAACAGGTGTGGATGTGGTAAAACCCGGAAACTATATTGTTAAGATAGGCACGCCTTTTTACAATATTCTGAATTCCTGTTTTGACAGTGAGTCTCTTGGTAAATTGAACGGGGATTATCAACTTAAGATGGGCGGTCCGATGATGGGGATTGTCCAGACCAGTACAGAATCTGCTGTCATAAAAGGGACAACAGGGCTTCTGCTTCTTGAGAAACCGATTGTGGAACCGTCTGAAGAAAACGAATGCATTAAGTGCGGAAGGTGTGTTGACGTGTGTCCTATGGAGCTGCATCCTGACTATTATGCATACTACGGAAAGAGAAAACAGTGGGACAAGGTTGTAGAATATAAGGTTAAAAACTGTATTGAATGCGGATGCTGCCAATATGTGTGTTCGTCAAAGATAGACCTTCTGAGTTTCATAAAAAAGGCAAAGAGATATGCTAATAACAAAGGTTAAGGACCATAGAAAAATACAGGAGATATTGAAGGGTTATAATCCTTTTGTCTTCAAGTGCTTCGGGTGTAGAGAGGTGCATTTTCCGGAAGAGGAGATAAACGAAATTCTTAAAGAAGGGCAGGGTCATCTCAAGGGCATTGCAAGGATAGATTATCTGTGCAGAGAGGAATTTACGCGCAGGTATCTGGAAGCATTTGAGAATGAGGTGAGGGCTACAAAGTCCATACTGGTTTTTTCCTGTGGTGTGGGGGTTCAGGTTGTATCAAGACTTCTGGAAGAAAAGATAGTCTTTCCGGGTTGTGATACTTTTTACCTTAACGGGTTTCAGGGTGTAACCGCCCAGGATTTTGACTGTGAACAGTGTGGGCAGTGCTGGCTGAACCTGACAGGAGGGATATGTCCACTTACCGCCTGTTCAAAAGGTCTTTTGAATGGACCCTGTGGTGGAACAACGAAAGATGGTAAGTGTGAGGTAAATTCTGAGATGGACTGCGGGTGGGTTTTGATATACAAGCGTCTGCAGAGTATCGGCAGGCTTGACCTGCTGAAGAAATCCGCAGTCAACGTAAGAGACTACAACCTTATAATTAGAGCAGCAGTGAAATGAACCTTGAAGAGAAACTTAAAAGCGGTAAATTTGTGATAACAAGCGAGATAGGACCTCCGAAAGGAACCAATATTGCTCCGCACATTGAAGAGGCTGAATATCTACGGGGAAAAGTGGATGCTTTCAACGTTACGGACATGCAAAGTTCTGTTATGCGGTTAGGGTCCCTTGCTACCTGCAGGCTGCTTTTTGAAAAGGGGCTTGAACCGGTCTTCCAGCTCACCTGCAGGGACAGGAACCGTCTTGCACTGCAGTCCGACCTGTTAAGTGCTGCAGTACTTGGAATAAAAAATGTCCTTGTACTGACAGGTGACCATACTGTTCTGGGGGACCATCTGCAGGCAAAACCTGTCTTTGACCTTGATTCTGTTTCCCTTTTGAAGGTTGCTACCGGGCTGATGGAGGGAAAAGATATGGTTGGTAACGAACTGGACGGCACACCTGATTTTTTTCTCGGTGCGGTTGTAAGTCCGGGTTATGACCCTCAGGAACTCCAGTTAATAAAGATGGAAAAGAAGATTGAATCTGGAGCGAAATTTTTCCAGACACAGGCAGTCTACGACCTTGCCGCCTTTGAGACATTTATGAAGGCTGCCTCCAGGTTCGGCATACCTGTACTTGGAGGGATAGTGCTCCTGAAGTCTGCGGGCATGGCGAAATTTATGAATGAAAATGTAGCAGGTGTCAATGTACCGGATAAATATATAAAGATGATGGCCGCCGCGGATAAAAAAGAAAGGGCGAAAGTAAGCATAGGAATTGCCGCAGAACTGATAAATGGGATGAAAAATTTATGTCAGGGCATACACATAATGCCTCTCGGCTGGGAAAAATATGTACCTGCTGTACTTGAAACAGCAGGGTTTTAAAAGGAGATGAAAAAATGTTGAGCGACCTGGAGATTGCACAGAAGTCAAAGATGCTGAGAATTGAGGAGATAGCAGATAGAGCAGGAATTGATGAAAAATTTCTTGAGGTATACGGACGTTACAAGGCAAAGGTTTCTCTGGACATACTTGACGGTATAGGGAAAAAAAACGGTAGGTATATTGATGTTACAGCGATAACACCCACTCCCCTGGGGGAAGGAAAGACTGTTACCACTATCGGGCTTTCACAGGCAATAGGCAAACTAAAAAAAAGTGTATTTACATGCTTGCGGCAGCCTTCTCTCGGGCCGGTCTTTGGTATCAAGGGCGGTGCCGCTGGCGGAGGATATTCCCAGGTTATACCGATGGAAGATTTTAACCTCCACCTTACGGGGGATGGTCATGCCGTGGGACTTGCACACAACCTGCTGGCTGCTTTTCTGGACAACTCCCTTTTAAAGAAAAACCCTCTTGACATAGACCCCTTATCCATAACCTGGCCGAGGGTTCTGGATGTTTCAGACAGAGCATTGAGAAATATTGTGATAGGGCTGGGAGGTAAAGACAACGGCATACCACGGGAGACAGGTTTTGATATAACGGCTGCATCTGAGATAATGGCTATACTGGCGCTTATCGAAGGGCTGTCTGATTTGCGTAAACACCTCGGCAGGATTATTATCGGTCATTCCAGAAGCAAACTTCCGGTAACTGCTGAAGACCTTAAAGCCGCCGGGGCAATGACAGTTTTGCTTAAAGATGCCATAAAACCTACTCTGATGCAGACCCTTGAACATACCCCTGTTTTTGTTCATACAGGTCCGTTTGGTAACATAGCACACGGTAACAGTTCTATCATTGCAGATAGGATTGCCCTGAGGTTTGCTGACTACGTTGTAACGGAAAGCGGTTTCGGCACCGACTGTGGGATGGAAAAGTTTATGGACATAAAGTGTAGGTATAGTGGTCTTAAACCTGACTGTGTGGTGATAGTGTGCAGTATCAGAGCACTGAAGATGCACAGTGGCAGATTTAGGGTAGTTCCGGGTAGGACTCTTTCAAAAGATATTATTGCGGAGAATGTACCTGCTCTCAAGGAAGGAAGTTGTAATCTGGCGAAACATATAGAAAATGTAAAACTTTTCGGTGTTCCTGTGGTTGTTGCTATAAACAGGTTTACAACAGATACGGAGAAGGAGATAGAGGTACTGAAAGAAATAGCAATGAATGTTGGAGCCGATGATGTTGCAATAAGTGAGGTATGGGCCAGAGGGGGTGAAGGCGGAATAGACCTGGCAGAAAAGGTTGTTAAAAACTGCGAGAAAAAAAATAACTTCAGGCTTCTTTATCCTGACGAGTGGTTTGTCAAGCAGAAAATAGAAACAATTGCAACAAAGGTATATGGAGCGGCAAGGGTTGAATATGCTCCTCTGGCTGAAGAGAAAATAGCAACCTTTACAAAATGGGGATTCGGCAAATTGCCTATCTGCATGGCAAAGACACATCTTTCTCTTTCTCACGACCCAAATTTGAAAGGACGTCCAAAGGATTTCACACTTCCGATAATGGATGTGAGACTTTCCGCAGGTGCAGGGTTTCTTTATCCATTATGCGGGGAGATGAGAACGATGCCGGGACTGCCCACGGTACCGGCAGGTACAAAGGTTGATATAGATGCTGATGGAAAAATTGTTGGTCTGTTCTAACAGGATATATATTAATTTTTATTGACCTCGTTTTTTCATTTGCTCTGATGAGATTTGTTTTTACCCAAGTTGGACGCTTCTTTTAAAGAATTTTTAGAGCCTTCAATATCTTTCCTTGTTTCTCTCCTAACTGAGCAAGCCCCTTTTTAAGAAATTTGCCATCTACCAATACATCTGCCCATTGAATAGTGCTTAAATCCTTTAATATCCAAGG
>DYKC01000164.1 GCA_020722825.1 Vermiphilus sp. | reverse complement strand
GGATGACCCTGGGGTTATTGAAAATGTCGGTTTGATTAAAAAGAAGGGGTTTAAGGGGATTAAGATGCACCCTTACTATCAGGACTTTGATCTGGATGAGGAAAAGATGCTTCCCATATATGAGAAGATATGCAGAGAAAATCTTATGCTTGTACTGCACACAGGGTTTGATTTTGCATTTGAAAAAATCCGCAGAGCTGACCCGGAAAAGCTCATCAGGATAAAACAAATGTTTCCCGACCTCAAACTTGTTGCAACACATCTCGGTGCATGGGATGACTGGAATGAAGTGGAACGATTGATACTCGGGAAAGAGATCTATATGGAGATTTCTTATTCCCTTGATTTACTTGATAGAGAACAGGCAAGAAGAATAATTATGAAACATCCTCCGGAGTTTATTATGTTCGGAACGGATTCTCCATGGACAGACCAGATGGAAACGTTGAATTTACTCAGGTCTCTTTCTCTTGGGCAGTTTCTTGAAGAACGCATATTAAGGGAAAACGCCCTTGCTCTTCTTGCATCCCTATAGTTTGAAATTCGGTATAAAGGAATATGATGGAGGGTTACTGGAGGTTTATTTTTTTCAGACTTTTGTGTAGTATCTCTCCACCGGCTAATGCATAACCTCTGCTCAGCGGTATACTTTTTTGTGTCGCCACAGTTCCATAGTCTGCCAGAAGTATAATATACGGTGTGGTTGCTGCGACCAGTGCAAAGGTTGAGGTTCTGGGGACAATTCCGGGGATATTGGCAACACAGTAGTGTATGATTCCATCCTTTTTGTATATCGGTTCTTTGTGCGTCGTTGGGTGACTTGTTTCAAAACAACCTCCCTGGTCAATGGCAACGTCCACTATTACCGTTCCTTCTTCCATAATCTTGAGGTCGTCTCTCGTTAAGACCCTCGGGGCTTTTGCTCCGGAGACCAGAACCGCACCTATCACCACATCGGCATCCCTTATTTCTTTCCTGATATCTTCCCTCGTTGAAAGTATAACCCTGCATCCCCTCATCGTTTTTTTAAGAGAGCGGACTTTTTCCTGTGATATGTCCATTATCACCACGTCCGCACCCATCCCGCAGGCTACCTTTGCGGCATTTGTTCCTACTACTCCCCCCCCTATAATTACCACCTTGCTTTTTTTCAATCCTTGTGCACCACTCAGGCATATGCCTTTTCCGCCGTACTCTTTCTCAAGGTACTTGGCTCCCTGATGCACTGCCAGTTTCCCTGCGATTTCGCTCATAGAGGCAAGTATGGGCAGATGTCCGTTTTTCTCCACAAGTTCGTAGGCAAAACAGTTCACACCTTTTTCTAAAAGAAACCCTGTCATCTTCTGATTGCTGGCAAAGTGAAAGAAGGTGAATATAATCTGTCCTTCCCTGAAAAAACTGTATTCTGACGGCAGTGGCTCTTTTACCTTGATAATAAGGTCACTCTGCCATATATCAGCGGGGTTATTACAGATTTCAGCGCCTGCCTGCTCATATAATTTGTCGGCAGTATTAATACCTGCCCCTGCATATCTCTCCACAAGAACCCTGTGGCCCTTTTTGACCAGCATTGATACAGTTTCGGGCAGCATCCCTACACGGTATTCTTCCGTCTTTATTTCTTTCGGGACTCCAATAACCATATTATCTTTGTATGATTATTTATAGGTTTTTAAAGAGATATATAAATGTTTTTGTATATGCTTCGGCGTCTCTTTTCAAACCTTATAATCATACAAAATTTCACCTCCCTTATAGGTTTCGTTTATGGGGGACA
>DYKC01000163.1 GCA_020722825.1 Vermiphilus sp. | reverse complement strand
GCATCGGAATTTCAATGTTTGTAGGAAATTCCAGATGCTCATTCTTGCGTATTTCAGCAAGAACCACCTTAATGTAAGTAGTTGGTTTTTTATCTTATCGGGTTATCAAGGGTGAAACCCTTGATGTTCTTGTGCCTGTAAATATGAACGGGGCTGAGCAAATATTTACAGACTAACAAATATTAACATGCTTTCAACTCAGGAAAAGAACATTTTTTTTGTCGGTCAGGTTGCAGGAAATGCCTATTACACTGTGGCTTTCAATGGTGTTCTTACCCTGTTCTTATTAAAGATAGGGGTCAAGGAAGGTCTGCTTGGTTTTCTTTCTGTAATTCCTTTTATTGTCGGTATGGGGTCTTTCCTTCTTGTACCGTGGGTCGGGAAAAACTACACAACTATTATGCGGCCTGCTTCGTACATTCTGGTTATTCTTTCCTTTTTGTTGTTGCCTCTCTTTCTGATAAGTGAAAGGATAGGGTATTCAGCAAGTGTACTGTACTATGCTACTTTTATCTTTTTATTCTGGGCTGGAACACAGATATCATCCCTTGCGTGGTTCCCTGTTGTTCAGCTATGGGTCCGGGAAGAAGAACGGGGGAGATTCTTTGGAGTTCTCAGATTCACTTCAACGGTTGTGGGATTTGGATTTTTAAGGCTGGCATCGTATATTCTGGGTGTAGACCCTGGGTACAAGGATTTTTTCAATGTGATGCTTGCCGTAAGCATATTTTCCGTGATATGGCCTTTCACGCTTTCAAGAGTTCCGATGCCTTCTGTCAGATATGAGGAAAAAGAGAAAATTGAGTTTTTTTCGGTATTCAGAGACATGTTTTCAAACAGGGAAAGAAACCTCTATTTCTGGTTCTATTTTGTATGGAATACTGCTTCATATATCATCGCTCCTTTTATTGTTCCTTTTTATAAGACGGTCCTGAATCTTCCTTCATCTTTCTGTGTTTTTGTTAACTCAATTTCTGTTCTCGGTATGGGTGGGCTTGCTTTTATCTGGGGAAAGGTTAATGATTTCAGGGGTAGCAGGTTTGTGCTCTTTTTCTCTTTTATTCTCGGTCTGCTTTATTGTCTTTTGATGGCGCACATTCACCTGTTTCCCGTCGGAGGAATTGAGCGGGCACTGGTATTCATTTCTCTTGTCGGCGGAATTGCTGGAGGGGGTCAATTAATGGGAGATACTACACGGCGGTTGATGATTGCACCGGAGAAAAACAGGGTTGGTTTTTATTCTTATATGACGATCTTCGGCGGTCAGTTACCGGCGCTTATTGTGCCTCCAATAACAGGCCGTTTCATAGAATCCCACAGAGATATACATATTGGTTCCTACGGTATATACCAGATACTATTTCTTGTGCTGTGCTTGTTTCACATAGTATTTTTAGTCATGATTTTGAAGATGAAGCCAGTTAAGGAAAAACCGGTTGGAGAAATATTCAAGGATGTTATTACAGAAAACCTTATGAAATTAAGAGACCTGATTGCAGGTCCACCATGATTTTTGTCTGCGTCTATTTCTGGCATGATATAATCTACATCAGAACAACGGGAGGAAATACTCAGTGAAGTACAATTTATTGCAAAGTGAAAATTGCAAAGTGAAAAGTGAAAAACAAACTTAGCGTAAATCCTTACTGGACCCAGTTATGCGTAGGCACAAAGTGGCAAAGGCACAAAGGCACTAAGGCACAGAGGCACCAAGTTAAAAGCATTAAAAACTATGTGCCTATGGGAACCGACTTTAGGATTACATCTTTGAAAGTTTTAACTTTGAGGC
>DYKC01000025.1 GCA_020722825.1 Vermiphilus sp. | reverse complement strand
AGTGGTGGAGGCGATACAAAAACTCAAACCATCAGGTAGAAACAGGGGTTCGGGATAAATGAAAAAACTGATTGTTGCTAAAAATACAGGGTTTTGTTTCGGGGTGAGGAGAACCGTGCAGACTGCGGAAAACCTGCTGAAAAAATACGGGGTTCTTTATAGCATAGGGGATATAGTCCACAATCCCGCTGTAATGAGAGACCTTGAATCAAAGGGACTGCGGGTGGTCAAAAGTGCACAGGAAGTCTCAGAAGGTCCTTTTATAGTGAGGTCACACGGCATCGGCAGGTATACAATGGATAATCTCAAAAAGAAAGGGGTTGAGATATATGATGCAACCTGCCCTTTTTTGAAAAAAATACATTCGCTAATAAAAAAATTGGACAGGAAGAAATATTTAATTATAATAGTAGGAGATGAAAATCATCCGGAGGTGATAGCCATTAAAGAATACGGGAATAATGTTTGTATTGTCCAGGCAGCAGGCTCTTTTACCTTTCATAATCAGTATTCAAAAGCAGCGGTCATAGGACAGACCACTCTTTCGTTCAACGATTATTTTAAAACTGCTCGGTCCATTATCAACAATACAGATTTTGAAAAAATAGTGCTCTATAATACTATATGCAGGATTACCGATGAAAGGCAGGATGAATCTGTCGCGATAAGCAAGATTGCAGATATGGTTTTTGTCCTAGGAGGTAAAAACAGTTCAAATACAACCAAGTTGTACAAGAACTGTTTGCGGTTCAACAAAAACACATGGCATATTGAGAGCATAAAAGAACTCAAAGATATTTCTTTAAAGGGTATTCAGTCAGTGGGTCTGCTTTCAGGAACCTCAACACCGGATGGTTTTATATATGCAGTAAAAAAATATATGCATAAAAAGGGATATAGGGAGGTGCAGTATAATGGGCAAAGAAGAAGTGGGAAAACTTCTTGAGGAAAAAATAGTAGGGTTTAAACAGGGTTCTTTAGTCAAGGGCAGGATTGCAAAGGTGGTTGGTGATGAGGTTATTGTAGATATAAATTACAAGTTTGACGGTGTTGCTTCAAGAGAAGAATTCAAGAGAAAAATAGATGAGATTGTACCCGGGGCGGAAGTGGATGTGGTTATTGAATCTCTTGACGCAGATGCTCGTGGGCTGATACCCCTTTCCAAAGAAAAAGCAGACGTGGCTCTTAACTGGGAAAAGGTTGAAAAGTGTTATGAAGAGGATTGTGCTATAGAAGGGTTTATCTTCAAGAGCGTTAAAGGAGGGTTCAGGGTGGATATCGGGGTTATTGCCTTTTTACCTGCTTCACAGGCGGACATAACTCCTCTAACCAATCCGTCGGCACTTGTGGGCAAGAAATCTCACTTTAAAATAATAAGTCTGGATGTGGTCAGAAGGAACATTGTGGTTTCCAGACGCAGGTATCTTGAAGAAGAGAAAGAGGTAAACAGAAAAGATTATCTTGCCACTCTGGAAAAAAACCAATTGGTGACGGGGGTGGTTAAGAACATAGTAGACTTTGGGGCATTTATAGAATTGGATTATGGGATCGTGGGGCTACTGCGCCTTAATGATATGAGTTGGGGAAAGGTAAGCCATCCTTCACAGATTTTAAGCATAGGACAGAAGGTAGAGGTTGTTGTTCTAAAGGTGGACAGCGAAAAGCAGACGGTATCTTTTGGTCTGAAACAGAAAACACAGGATCCATGGGAGAATATTGAGGAAAAATATCCTGTTGGTTCAGCTGTTGAAGGTAAGGTGGTCAACATCACTGACTATGGAGCATTTATCAAGATTGAAGATGGGGTGGAAGGTCTGCTTCATATATCTGAACTTTCATGGACAGGTAGGATAAAAAAACCTTCTGAGGTTGTTGCTATGGGAGATACGATTACGGTGCAGGTTATAGATATAAAGAAGGACGAGCAGAAGATTTCTTTCAGTCTGAGGGGGTTGGAACCAAATCCCTGGCCTGAGATAATGGCAAAGTATCCTCAGGGTAGCACCGTAAAAGGTAAGGTTTATAGCATCACGGACTTCGGTGCATTTGTGGAGATAGAACCGGGCATAAATGGATTGCTTCCCATATCCAATATTTCCGATACGTCAATCAAACATCCTTCGGAGATATTGAGAAAGGGACAAAAGATAGAGGTTAAGATTCTTGAGATAGATGCCAAGAATAAAATGATATCGCTTGGAATGAAGCAATTGGAGGGACAAGAAAAAACGCAAGATACCATAGAACCGGAGGAGGAAGAAAATCAAGGCCCCTCACAATAAAAGACAGGAGGTTCGGGAAAGAACAATGCAGTGAAAAGTTTTTCCGAACCTCTAAACCCGTCTTTTAGGATAAAGGAGGACAGTGATGAGAGTGCTGATAGTCAAGAATTATAGTGAGGTTTCCATAGAGGCAGCTAAGATTGTAAGGGATATTGTCAAGAAAAAACCGAACTGTGTACTTGGGCTTGCCACTGGAAGTACACCCCTGGGTCTCTATAAAGAACTCATACGTATGCACAAGGAAAAGGGGCTGGATTTTTCACAGGTAAGAACGTTCAATCTGGATGAGTATTACGGATTATCTTCATCTCATCCACAGAGTTACAGGTTTTTTATGGAGGAGAATCTTTTCAAAGGCATCAACATAAAACCTGAAAACACAAGGGTTCCGGATGGTAGTGTCAAGATAGAGGAAGTAGAACAATACTGTAAAGAATATGAGGAACTCATAAAGCAGGCAGGAGGGATAGATCTGCAGGTACTGGGCATAGGAGGAGATGGACACATTGCTTTTAACGAACCGGGTTCTTCTCTCGGTTCCCGTACACGCCTTGTGGCTCTGGATGAAAAGACCATTGAAGATAATTCAAGGTTTTTTGATAGAGTGGAAGATGTCCCGAGGTTTGCACTCTCAATGGGTGTGGGCACCATTCTTGAAGCCAGGGAGATTTTATTCCTTGCAACTGGAGAGAAAAAGGCGGAGATTGTTGCAAAGGCACTTGAGGGACCAATAACAAGTATGATTACTGCTTCTGCCCTGCAGTTGCATCCAAGAGTCACAGCGATACTTGACGAAGAGGCATCCGACGCTCTCAGGAGGGTTGCATTTTATAGATTTGCCGCGGATTCTGAGAAACATGTAGGTATCAAACTCTTTTGAGATACATAAGGAAGGCATATGGATTTAATAGGTGGATTTATAGAGAAGGCAAAGAGGCTGAAGAAAAGGATTGTCTTTCCTGAAGGGATGGATGAGCGGATACAGAGGACTGCCGAGAGATTAAGCAGGGAAGGTATTGCAAAACCTGTACTTCTGGGTAAGAAAAAAGATGTGTTGTCTGCTGTAGAACAACGGCGTATTGACCTTTCAGGCGTTGAAATTATTGAACCGTTAGATTCTCCAGAAATGCCCCGTCTTGTGAGTTTATATTGTGCTAACAGAAAAGGTGTAAAGACAGGTGTGGCGGAAAGGCTTCTAAAAAAGGACATCATTTTTGGCGGTATGATGCTGACTGCAGGGATGGTGGACGTTATGATAGCTGGTGCTGCCAGTACCACTGCCAGCGTGATACAGGCATCTGCCCTCACAGTTGGTTATAAGCCGGGGATTTCAACACCTTCCAGTTTTTTCATAATGGTGCTGCCCGATGGCAGAATTCTTTTTTATGCGGACTGTGCTGTCAACATAGACCCGGATTTCAAGCAACTGGCAGAGATAGGTGTTACTACAGCAAACAGTTTCGCAAAGATTATGGGGCAGCAACCGAAGGTGGCATTTCTGTCTTTCTCCAGCAAGGGATCTGCCACTCATCCCCTTGTAGAAAAGGTCCAGAAGGCAGTCTGTGCGGCTAAGGAAATGGCAGAGGGAACCGTTATGCTGGACGGAGAGTTTCAGGTGGACACGGCTCTTGTTGAGGCGGTGGCAAAGAAGAAACTCAAAGAGCCCTCTTCCGTTGCAGGGCAGGCAAATGTTTTGATATTTCCAGACCTTAACTCAGGCAACATTGCATACAAGTTAACCCAGTATCTTGCCGGAGCAGGAGCATTTGGCCCTGTGCTTCAGGGTTTTGCAAAACCGGTCAGCGACCTTTCAAGAGGTGCGAAGGTTGAGGATATAGTAGGCATATCTGCTATCACCAGTTGCTTAACATAAGTAGATTAACAAATAGAGACAGAAAATCTTCTTCTGTCATACATTGCAGGAGAGATAGAGATATTAACAAAGCATAAAGGAAAGGATAAAATGAAGATACTGATTTATGAAGATGAAAAGTGGAGAAATCTTACACCGATGTGTCTCATCAAAGGCGTTTTTGAACTCCGATGCGGTTTTGACTCATTACTGGACAAAATCTTGTCCGTACTACCGCAGGGAGAAAGGGGTTTCTGGGTAAGGGACTATATGAAGAATCTTATCTCTAAGAAATTCGGTTTGCCTGTCAATGAAGAATCCTTTTTCAAAGATGACCTGCTTCTCGTTAATGGAAGATGGCTTGCTTCTGCGAAGGAAAAATTAGCCATTCAGGAAGAAAGACTTATAAAGAGCGGGGATGATATAGTATACGGATTGGTTAGAAAAGAGACCGCAGAAAAGTACTGGAATGGCAGTTTTGACGGGTTTCTCAGTAACGTCACGGCAAATATCTCCTGTGAAGTAAAAGACCTGAAGTGTGTGAACTACCCCTGGAATCTGATAAACTGGAACCCTGCAACGCTAAAACAGGATTTTGCAAGGTTCGGGCAGAGCGGTGTAAGGGGTGAGATGCATTCAATGTCGGCAGTGGTAGGGAATGAAAAATCTCTTTATATTGCAGAGGGAGCAAGGGTGCACCCTTTCGTTGCCCTTGATACTACCCACGGTCCTATTTACATAGATGAAGGTGCCGAGGTTTTTCCGTCCGCAAGAATTGAGGGTCCCTGTTATGTCGGCAGGGATACCCAGATTATGCCGGGAGCGAATATCAGAGAGGGCAATAGTTTTGGAGATGTGTGCAGGGTTGGCGGTGAGGTTGAAGAGTCCGTTTTTTATCATTACGCAAACAAATACCATGACGGGTTCATCGGACACAGTTATATCGGCGAGTTTGTCAATCTCGGAGGACTGACTATCAACAGCGATTTGAAGAACGACTACAGCAATGTGAGTGTATACCTGAATGGGGTATCTACGGACACGGGCAGTCTTAAGGTCGGGTCTTTCATAGGCGACCATACGAAGACCAGTATTGGAGCATTACTCAATACAGGTACGGTTGCTGGTTTGATGTGCAATATAACTGCAGGTGCAATTCTTCCAAAGTATTTCCCGTCATTCACGTGGTACGTCAACGAGAAGTTTATGAAGGGGTATGGTTTAGAGATGATGCTCAATACCGCAAAAATCGTTATGGGAAGAAGAAAAAGAGAGATGTCTGCGGAAGAAGAAAAGGCGATAAGGTATGTTTATGAGATGACAGACGAGGAGCGGAAGGAAAGTATAAGAAAGAGCCGCAAACTCAGTAAATAGACAATATGGAGGAGATTATGGAGAGAGCAGAGGTTGAAAGCAGAGTGAAAAAGGTAACTGCGGAGGTTCTCGGTGTTGAGGAATCCGTAATAACCTCAGAAAGTCGTTTTGTTGAGGACCTCGGTGCCGAAAGCGTGCAGAGCCTGGAACTGGTAGCCGCATTTGAAGACGAATTTGACATTGAAATGGAAGAAGATGCGGCTCTGAAGGTTAAGACAGTCGGGAAAGCGGTTGATTTCATACAGAAACACCTGGAAAACAAATGAAGATACTGGTGATAAACTGTGGCAGTTCCTCAGTTAAGTTCAAGGTCTTTGAGATGCCCGAGGAGAAACTTCTTGCCGAGGGTATTGTTGAGAAGATAGGGGAAGAGGTCTCTCTTTTTTCCTATGATACGGGAGAAAAGAAGTTTTTTTCAAAAAAAACTGTACAGGTCAAAAATCATGAAGAGAGTCTGCATCTTATCGCACAAACTCTTGTTGACACTGAAACAGGCATTATCAAAGACGTTAAGGATATAGCGGGTGTCGGACACAGGGTTGTACACGGCGGGGAAGGTTTTGACAAGAGCGTCCAGTTAAACGACGAAATAATTCAAAAGATAGAAGATTATGTCTCTCTGGCGCCCTTGCATAATCCACACAATCTTTCCGGTATCAGGGCATCAATGAAGTTTTTCCCTGACAGTCTGCAGGTTGCCTCTTTTGACACGGCTTTCCATGCAACCATTCCCGAGGTTGCATATCTATATCCCATACCCTACGAGTTCTATGAAAAATACCGCATCAGAAGATACGGATTCCACGGCACCTCCCACAGGTACGTTGCGCGCCGTGCTGCCGAACTGATGGGCAAGGGCAAGTACGAGGTAAACGTAATCACCTGCCATCTCGGCAATGGATGCAGCATAACCGCAGTGAAAAACGGACATTCAATAGATACAAGCATGGGGTTGACCCCTCTTGAGGGGCTGATGATGGGGACGCGGTCTGGTGATATTGACCCGGGCATCATCTTCCACCTTATGGAAAGTCTCGGACTGAGCAGTCAGGAGGTTAATGACCTTCTAAACAAAAAGAGCGGGCTGCTCGGATTGTCTGGTGTTTCCAATGACTTCCGCAACCTTCTTGAGAACATAGACAACAGGAGGGTTGCCCTGTCAATAGATGTTTACAGTTACAGGATAAAAAAATACATAGGTGCATATATGGCGGTGCTTGGACGGACAGATGCGATTGTCTTCACCGCCGGGGCAGGAGAGAAAACACCCGAAGTGCGAGAAAAAGCCCTTTCAGGGATGGAAGAGTTCGGCATAATACTGGACAGAGACAAAAACTACAAGAACTTCTCAGATGAAGGCGAGATAAACGCACCGGAGTCAAAAGTAAAGGTATATGTAATTCCCACCAATGAGGAACTCCGCATTGCCGTTGATACCTATACCTTCGTTTCCACTTCCCACAGATAACTGCGTTGCCTGCGTCGTCAACTCCCTTTCTTCACCCCTCTCAAAAAAATTGAAGTATTGACAAAATCATAGGTAGGTATTATGATAAAAGTAGGTATGGAGGCAAAGCGCATTTTACCCCCAGTGATTATAGCATAAACCATTGATAGACAACAAGTAAAAGCAATTTTCTTCTTTCAGGTTCTGGCTACACCTTTTTTACCACTTCTCTGTATTATACCTCAATAAGTATTTGTCTGTAATGGAGTTATCTTACTTTAAGGCAGGGTAAAATGCGTTTTATTTCTTTTCTTTCAATCCCCAACCCCCAATCTTGGGGGTCTTTTAAAATAGATGAAGATTTAAGGGAAATTTAGAGCTTTTAGGTGGGTCAGTTTTCAGTGGGAAAACAGGGTCAGATTTAAATGAGATTTTACAAAGATTCATTTTAAGAAGCGAACAATAAAAAATGATGTTTAATTCCCAATCTTTTCCTTTAGCTTCAAAAATGTCTCCTCAGATCCCATAAAGAACATTTTTGTTTCTTTGTCTGGAATTTCTATCTCAAATGAATCGGTATTTTTGGCTATCACTTTTTTATCAAAGACTTCAAAGACCACTTCTTTTTTCTCTGGCAGTGATATTTTTCTTCGTCCTGCATAATTTGTGTGGATTGAAAGAAAATTTTTGTTTACTGATATAGCATCAGAATCCCTACTGTAAATAAAAACACCCGCTTCCTCTGCAATTTTTCTAAGAATATCTACTGCATCTCCTCCCACAAGTGGTGCTGCCAAATATACTGAAGTCCAATTGCTGAATCTTTTTACGCTGAAGCCAGCCTTATTATTAGATATTAGTTCACCAAGTTTAACAGCTTTTGCATCATTGCAGTAGAATATCGGACCTATTGAGTTATCAGTGCCAAAGATTGATCCCGAAGGAATCCCTGACACCATTTCATCCTTTGAAGGTAGTATCTTTATTTGTAAAGGGGCATTCTTTACCTCATATCCCAATCTCATTCCCGTTGTTTTTTCCATATTTTTAACAGAAAAAGAGTTTTCAGTTATAAAACCTGGCGCATAAAACCACAGAAGAGTCTTTCCATTTTTCTTAAGATTATTGATTATTTTCAATCTATTCTCATCTATCTTAAAAGCATTTAAGAATATGTATAATTTATATTGGGGCATTATATCAAGGTCATCAAAGGAGTAGAGGTCATACGGTGCACCAATTCTGCCAATTGTTCTTATAAATTCGTATACAAGTGGCCCCAGAAGACTATAATCTCCCCGAGATGATGCTTCTACAGGCTTCATATAACATACACTTTCCGGGTCAAATATAAGGGCTATCTCACTGGCTGTGGTTCTATCTAAATCCATTCCAAAATCAGCAATTTTTTTCATTTGCCCAATACAATTCATAATATTATCATCTGCTGTGTACCAATTTGGGGTATTTTCATCGCTCACCATATCATAGTTGTAATAAATTAAACTGTGAGCAAATGTTTGTGCGAAATTTCTTTTTAACGCGGCAAGCGTTTCTTTTAAATTTTTCAATTTGTATCCAGAAGTATCTTTCTCCCAAGCAGTAAGGTATGTTCTTTGGTCATCCTGTACAAAACAGATTTTTTTATTTATTTTTACAGAATCTACAACACTCTCAAAAGCTCCAACATCACCAATTTTTCTATGGCCATAAGTAATGATATTGTCAACAAAATCAACATAAGGAGACATTAAGACTTTTTTTAGTGCAAGATGCCCACTATATTGTATTCTATAACCTTTTGCAAGTTCTATAAAATAACCATAATATGTTCCACAAATGGCCTTGTTATTTGTAGCTTCTTTTATAAGTTTACAATAGTGGATAATTGTATTTGCCGCAGAGTCGGAAATGAAATGATTAAAATCGATAATCTTCATGCTTTTGGATGGATTATTAAAAATAAGCAAATCCATCTTTAGCCTATCTTCTCTTGTGGGAATCTCTATTGTATCAAAATCTACCTTAATATCCGACCATTTCTTCCTTAATAGAGACACATCTCCATTATATTTCTCTTTTACCCATTTCCTGAAAGCATTTGTATAAGCATTACTGTAATCGGCAAAATGACCAAAAGTTCCTGGCAGTAACCATTCCATTTGCTCCATAGGGAAATATCCGATTACTTTCTCTGAGTAATCGGATTTATTTATATGCTTTATCAGGTCCAATATTGCTTGAGAAGCGTCTTCTATGTATTTTTCAGACACCACTGTATGAACTGTTCTTTGTCCGTTATCCAGCACACAAATCTCCTCTGGGTGCATTTTTTCCCACCACTGGCCGTGAGAACCGCGAACGTGAATCTCAACTATCAGATTGGCGTCTGGGTTTCCGTTCAGTATAGTCATAACATCATTATCAAATTTCTCAAATGAATACTGAGAATATCCAAGCCATGCATCTCGAAAATCACATATTACTCTTGTCAAATTTATACCTATTTTTGCGAACCTATTATAGTTTTCAGCCTTCCGTATCAGGAAAGATTCAAAGAATTGGTTTTCCGCTCTTCCATTTACAAAAAGTGCCGGTGCCCCATTTAGCATCTTGTTTTCTGCGATACTTTCTTTAAATTCTCTTTTCTTACTTTGCACCTGGAAATTCAATACGCAGCTGTTTTCTATATTTGTGTATTTTGATTTTGGAATATCAACCTCAAGGCTATATTCACCTGAACGGAGATACGGGTTAATAGGTATACTTATGGGTCCTATTTTTGTAACTTCCCTTTCTTTCCACGAACTTAACGGAACTGAAGGTGTAATTTTATCTTCAAATATAAGAGTTTTGTCTCTTTTAAGCCTAATAGACAAATTTTTATTCGTACGTATCAATCCATGCGGCTTAAGATAAAGAACAACTTTTAGATAATTTCCAGCCTCAATACTATTGGGAGCATCTACCTTAACCAATTCAACATCTGTCTTGGGTCCAATATAATAATAATTTATTTTACCCCATACACCTTTTGGTGGGACTCCAAGTAGAACAGGTGTTTTCCAATGAGAGTCGTTAAAGTCTTCTTTTAACCAATCATCATCTTTTTTATCCGAATATTTCCAGGAGGTATCAGAGACTATAATTTCTTTCTCATTATTTTTATAATTTAGGCACCCCTCAAAAATAATCCCCCCTTCTCCTCCAAAATTTTCTGCATCTACTGCTATTATATTTTTCCCTATTTTAAGAGAATTCGTTATATTCACTACATCTGTAACTGTCCAATTAGCTCCTTCTTTAAGCATCTGCCCATTGATATAAAGCTTATATTTGTTATCAACGGCAATCTGTATAATTGCTTCTTTAGGTAGTTTCTCTATATTCAGTAATTTTCTGAAATACAATTGCTGAGCTTCTTCTCCGGTATCCTTCCATATCCAGTTAGCCTGCCAGTAGTCTTCTTCCACTTCGTTCATTTTCTTTTCATTCTTTGAGATTTCCATATCCCCTTCGTCCTTTATCTCTATATCGTCAAACCAAATCTCGCCCTTGTTTGTCAATAACAAACTTATCCTGCAGTAAGCGGAATCTTTCGGAACTTTGAAGCTACTCGTTAGATTGTACCAGTTTCTGCTTGTGCCTGGTAAACAGTTCTCGTAACGTATAGGTGTGGGTTTATCGTTCTTATCAAAGGAATATACTGAAAGACAGGTTGATTCTCCACCCAGGTTCTTCTGCTTAACCCATACACTTATCTTATAGGTCTTTCCCGGGATAAAATTGGGGTTCGGCGTGAGCCGCCATGCTCCCCACCCACCTTTTTCCGAACATTCTATTTTGACACAACGGCTCCCGCTGTGTCCTTCGCTTATTTCCCAGATTCCTCTAAAATTTGTGGGTGCATTTGTATAAAAAATCCAACCGTCTGGCAGCTCTCCTTTGCCTGTCTCAAAACTCAGATTTTTATTTTTTATGACATTTTTATCTTGAGACTCTACACTATCTTTATTCTGCGCATATAAACAACTTAGACAAACTAAAAGCATGAGAATGCCTGTCATTTTCCCCATTGACCTCTGTATTTTTAAAATCATAATCTCCTCCCAAATTGTTTAGTACTGTCAAAAACTTCCCTTCAATTTCCTGCTAAACCGTTGAATATCAAAACACTTCCAATGATTTTTCTTCCTCCCCTCTTGGGGTAAAGCGCTACTGGTTCACCCCTTGGAAAACTCGCCCTAATAACACTATGAATAAGAATATCTGTAATCATCACTTAAAGATAGTACACATAAATTTACAATACCCAGGGTTTTCTTTTTCTAAAAGGACTTTTAAATTTATTCTTTAATATTCCTCTTTCATCCAAATGAATCATACAGGCACGGATACAGCCCCGGCCTCCTTCAATGGCTGGTTTATGTCCATATGGGTCCATCCAGGTTTTTATAAGTTCACTATCTCCTGCCCAGTCCTTCCATGCATTCTCATCTGCATCTTCTGGATAAAATGGATTGGTCTCTCTAGTACCACCGGTGTAAGCATAATGACATTTCATTTCATCTAACTTCCCCCATTCTACTTCTCTGCCAGCCACTTTAATCTTCACCGTCTCTGTTCTGCTTATTGCTTTTCCAGAGCAATCTTTAACACAGGACATACATCGATCACAAAGTTTAGGTCCTTCATATATGGGGTCAGGTTTCAAAGGAGCGTCGGTAAGACAAACAGCAAACCTCTGCCTTGGCCCAAATTCCGGAGTGAGAAACATTTTGCTATAGCCTATCTCTCCTAAACCAGCACAAAAGGCAGCAATCCGAAGATGAATAAATACGTCCGGGGCAGGTTTGTCTGGAGAAACCGGTCTACTCCAACCCTTCCTCATTACTCCAGTGGTAATATCAATAGCAGGAGCCCGATAGATGTTTGGATATGGCACCGCTTCATAACCTCTGTCTTCGATAAAACAGACCAATTCCCTAAGAACAATGGGCGCATAAAAAACGTTTATTCCCGCATAACCCATTGCGGGATAGCCAGTAAAGTAGGTTCCTTCTTCGATTCCCCGCAAATAACCTCTGGGGATACGGAACCCTAAAACAATTAAGGCCTTAGCATCAGGAAAGATATATCTTGGATCCATCTGTTTCGGCGCTCCTTCAAATCTATCCATAGAAGCAATCCCTACCAAATCCGCCCCACACTTCTTGGCATATTCCTTTACTTCTTTTGAGTTAATCATCTTTTCCTCCTGGTATATTGTTCACTATGAACAATAGTAGTTAAGAAGAGAGATTAAAGAGAAGTTTATTA
>DYKC01000162.1 GCA_020722825.1 Vermiphilus sp. | reverse complement strand
TAATATTTAGTTAATCCTTTCAAATCTTGTCGCATTACAGAAAGAGTAAAGATAGAAACACACAGAAGAGTAAACCCAGAACAGGAGTAAAAAACCAGCCGGATAATATTTTCAGCAACGCCTTTTTATTCACAGTTCTTACGCTTTTCAGAAATCCTATTCCCATAACCGCTCCAACAATTGCCTGGGAAGAAGAAACAGGAACGCCTATGTAAGCATAAATATGGAGTGTGATTGAGTGGGCAAGGACGGCAATAAACGCGGAAAAGGCATCCACAGGTATAATCTTCCTGCCAACAGTGTGCATCACTCCCCTGTTGGACGTTAATGCCCCCAGAGCAATACCCACTCCTCCGAACAGCAACCCCTGATTGATACTCAACATCCCCATCTGACAAAAAACTCCTGTTACGTTAGCTACATTGTTAGCACCAAGAGAATATGCCCCATATACTCCAGCAATAATAAGCAGGTTCCTCATAAGTCTGTCATAGGTTATAAAGTGCAGATTTTTTTTACGCAGTACCCTTGCAATTGTTCCATAGAGAATAATGGCAACCAGAGCCGCACCTACAGGTGTAGTGATCCAGCATATAACAACCTTTATTAAGCCCACTATTTCTATTTCTCTGTTAATAATACCTGTACCTGCAATTGCACCGACAACTGCCTGGGAGGTTGACACGGGTAGTTCCAGTAACCCCATAATGGTAACAGAAATTGCCGCGGAGACAGAGATTATAAATGCAGTATTTTTTGTCTGCGCGGTCAACCCGGAAAGAGTTTCCATACCAGGCCTGCCTCCGACTAACGCTCCGGCAAGAACAAACACAGCGGTTAATATGACAGCGGTTCTGTACTTAACCAGGTACGATGAGACCGCTGTTCCAAAGATGTTGGCAGTATCATTTGAACCGAGAGCCCATCCCATATATAGAGCCCCAAGTAATCGTATGTCCATATTAAATTTTCATGAGGGAGAAATTAAACGGATATCAAACCATTCTCTTGGCGGCTACAATATTCAAACGGTCAGTTACCTTTTCAGACATATCCGAGATATTTCCGATTTCAAGAACCAGGTCTTTAAGAAGGATCTTCTGTCCCACATCGTAATTACCGGAAAAAATCTTCTTTATTATCTCTCTTTCAGTTCTGTCCGAAGAACTTTCCCTTTTGTCAACCTCTTTCACCTTTTCTCTGACGTCCTTTAAACTGTGAAACAGTATCCTGAATCCCTCAATTGCGCATTCAAAAGCAGAAATGTTATTGTAAATCAGATTGAGAAAATCATCTTTCAACTCTTTTGGAATGTCAAGAGACTCAGTCTCAATCTGGTATAGTACCGATTGTGCCTTATTGAGTACCAGGTCAGTGGCCTCTATAAGTCCCAGAATATCCCCTCGCGACTCAGGTATCAACGACTTCTGATACATCTCCAGTTCTATCTCTCTTCTAATGTCATCCGCCATTGATTCTGAAAGATGCGTTCCTTCTATCATCTCCCTGAACTCTCTTGAAATACCACTTTCAAAGTATTGCTCCATTGTTTTTCGGAACATTTCAATGGTTTCAAGAATCTTGTCCAGATACTTTTCAGTTATAAGGTAAACTCTATTCTTCTTCCCCCAGAAAAAAAAGTCCATTATCCACCTCCAGTCCCAGTCTCTCTATCCTGTTTTCTGAAATTCACCGTTAATTTTATACTTTTTCTATCTTACCCGTTTCCATTGCCCGGTTGGCGGCGGAAGTAAACCGCAATGTCTTCAAACCATCTTCGTAGGGTGACCTTATCAAAGAAGGATTTTTTGTCTTCACCGCTTCTATAAAAGTTCTGTCCT
>DYKC01000024.1 GCA_020722825.1 Vermiphilus sp. | reverse complement strand
CTGAAAGAGGCAATAGATAATTATCAGGTAGTCTGTTCTGTAAACCCGCATAACTATGAGGCATTTTATAAAATGGCGTTTGCTTACGGCCAATCCGGACACCTGAAGGAGGCAAAAGAAATTTACATAACAATAAACAAATACATATTCCCTCATTTTGCCAAAACCGACGCAAATCTTGGAACTGTGTATCTAAGAGAAGGAGATGTTCAGAGAGCATTGTATTATTACAGGTGGGCAGAGTGGTTTAATCCTTATGACGTAGATGTGCTGTGTGGAGAGGCATCTGTATATATTACGTTTTACGGTGACATTCCGAAAGCGGTTGCCTATCTGAAAAGGGTCTTGACAATAGACCCTAAAAACGGTTATGCTAATAGGGTTATGGAATTGCTGAAGAAGCAAGGGAAGATATAAAAAGGAGAGACAAATGGGGAATGTATGTGAAATATGCGGGAGAAGATCTAAAACAGGAAATTCCGTAAGCCATTCAAATGTAAAAACAAGAAGGATATGGAAACCAAACATTCAGAGAATGCTTGTGGAGATTGACGGAAAAAACAAAAGAATTAACGTGTGCACAACCTGTATTAAGTCTGGCAGGATAAAAAGACCCCTAAAGAAGATTGAAACAGCAGAATAGAATTCTACCCCCCATCACGATCTTTTACAAAATCAGAAGCAGAGTATTTATAAATCTTGAGGTAGAGTCTGTAGAGACCGTTAGTCCCCATTATCCGAGGATTATATAAGATATCAATTCTTGCTTCGTTTACCGGCAAATCCATTGTGTTATCTGCGAGAAAGGATTCAAACATCCTGCCTTTCTTACCGATAACCCAGAAGGTTCTTTCTTCGTTTTTACTCCGTGTTATGTTTTTCACAAGAACCTCACGGGATAGAAAAACAGGCGCGGGATTCCCCTTGCCATACGGTTCCAGATAGTCGTTCATTTCTTTTATCAGTTCCGGGGTAAGTTCATCTATGTTTAACTCACAGTCATAGTGGTTATGAAGTTCCTCCATCTGCCAGTCAATATCCTCCCAGAACTGTTTTATTCTGTCAAGATGCTCAGCAGAACATTTGAAGCCCATTGCAGTGGAATGACCACCCAGGGAATGCATATATTCTCTGAGTGGTTTGAGTCTTTCATAGAGGTTATAACCCTTGGGCGCTCTTATTGAACCCTTTAATAGATTGTCAAAAGTGCTACCAACAAGATAGGGCCTGTTATATTTTCCAGATAGCCTTGAAGCAATTATGCCGCATATGCCCGGGGAGATACTTTCGGAAATTATGAAACCTTTATTCAGCTCTTCAGGAGATATACGCAGCATCTCCCTGGATACATTCCTGTATCTCGTCCTGTCAGCCTTTTCTATTTCGTCTACAAGTTCCTGTATTTTTTCATCGTCTTCCTCCATCAAAAGATTGAGGACAATCTCAGGTTTTCCCAGTCTCCCCGGAGAATTCAACCTTGGATTTATCTTCCTCGTGATATCACGCTGTGTACACGATGAACAGATATTCTGTCTTGCAATAAGGTAGGCAAGTCCCTTTATCGAGGTAAAGGGCATCCGGTAGATTCCTTCCTTTACAAGTATCCTGTTTTCTCCTGTCAGAGGCAGAAAATCAGCCAGTATTGACAGACAGATCACCTCTATAAAGTTATGAAAATATCTCTCGCTGACACCTGGAAGCAAAAGAGCCATACCCTCCACAAATTTAAATGCAATCCCTGCACCGCTCAGATTTTCAGTCCCTGCAGGCCAGTTGTTTTCCACAAAAGGGTCTATGTAGATATGACCGGACGGCAGATGTGTGGAATTGCTTATGTGGTGGTCAAGAACTATACATTTGATACCAGATTCCTTTGCATTTTCAAGTGCCGCAAAAGAGGATATCCCGCAGTCAACGGAAATAAGCAGGGAATATCCTTCTTTTTTTATGTCATCTATCAGTGTCTCTTCTATCTCGTAATCCTCATCCAGACGGTGTGTCAGACGGAAAGAGTATTCCACGGAAAACAACTTAAGGAGTTTAAGGAGAAAAAAGGCCCCGCAGATGCCGTCCGTATCGCCATCACCATAGATAAATATTTTTTCTCTCCCGAGGATAGATTTTTTTAATATTTCGCAGCCCTCTCTCATTCCCGGTATGGCAAAAGGCTCTGAAAGGCTGGAGATACCGGAGAAAAGAAATTCCGACATCTCTTTTTCTGTCTTGAATCCCCTGCCGATTAGAATTTTCTTGATAAGAGGAGGGATATGGTTTTCCATTTAATTAACTCTCCACGCCCCTCATAGAGAAAGAAGATAGGTTTCTTACTCTCACCCCTGCTTTATTAAAAAAATCCTTTGCCATTCTGTCAGGATAGCCTTCTTTTATTATAACTTCTCTTATGCCGGCGTTTATAATCATTTTGGCACAGATACTGCAGGGATAACAGGTAACATAAAGCACGCTTCCATTGATTGAAACCCCATGATACGCCGCCTGTATGATGACATTCTGTTCTGCATGAAGTCCGCGGCATAATTCATGTCTTTCTCCCGAAGGAACCTTCAATTTCTCACGCAGACACCCGGTTATCTCGCAGTGGGTTATGCCGGACGGAGCCCCGTTATAACCTGTTGCCAATATCCTTTTATCCTTCACAAGAACTGCACCCACCTGTCGTCTTAGACAAGTGGAGCGTGTACTAACAAGTTCAGCAATCTTCATAAAATATTCATCCCATTCAGGTCTGGTCTGACGGGTAGATCGGGAATTCACGTGCAAACCTCCTTACCTTTTTTGCTATTTCCTTCAGCAATCTGCTGTTCTGCCTGTGCTTGAGCGTCTCATCTATCCATTCCGCAATAGTCTCCATATCTCTTTCCTTCATTCCTCTGCTGGTAACAAGCGGGGTCCCGAATCTTATACCGCTTGTCGTCCTCGGTGGCTTGGGGTCAAACGGAATGAGATTTTTGTTGGCTATGATACCCACGCTCTCAAGGAGCGTTTCAAACTCACTTCCTGTAATACCCTTGTTCCTCAGATCAACCACCATCAGGTGGTTATCAGTACCACCGCTGACAATCCTATAGTTTCTATTTTTGAATGCATCACACAATTTTTTACTGTTTATAATTATCTGTTTCTGGTACTCCGCAAAAGCAGGTTTCATAGCATTCCTGAAAGTAGCCGCCTTTGCTGCTATTATATGCATGAGCGGTCCACCCTGTATTCCTGGAATTATTGAACTGTCAAGTTTGTCATGGTATTCCCTTTTGCAGAGTATAAAGCCACCCCTGGGACCCCTAAGAGTCTTGTGCGTTGTGGAAGTGACAAAATCTGCATAAGGCACAGGGGTGGGGTGCAGTCCTGCCACTACCAGACCAGAGATGTGTGCAATATCCGCAAGCATATATGCACCCACCTCCCGGGCAATGACAGAAAGTTTTCCGAAGTCTATTATCCTTGAGTATGAACTTGCACCACATATCAACATTCTGGGTTTTTCTTTAAGCGCAATTTCTCTCACGTTTTCGTAGTCTATCGTCTCACTCTCCCTGTTAACGTCATAGAAAACCGCATTATAAAATGTACCTGAAAAGTTTGAGTGTAAACCGTGCGTTAGATGTCCCCCTGAAAAGACGTTCATCGCAAGTATCTTATCCCCGGGTTTAAGGACTGAAAAGTAGCAGGCCATATTCGCCTGACTGCCTGAGTGTGGCTGGACGTTTGCATGCTCGGCAGAGAAGAGTTTACAGGCTCTGCTGATGGCAAGTTCTTCAATCTCATCAATGAATTTACAGCCGCCATAGTATCTCTTGCCCGGATAGCCCTCGGCATACTTGTTGGTAAAGATAGAGCCTGAAAGACGCAGAACCTCTTTACTAACGATGTTTTCCGAAGGGATAAGCCCTATCGTGCCTCTCTGTTTTTCCTGCTCCTTGACCAGTATACGGTAAACCTCAGGGTCAGTCTCTCTTATTGACATCATAACTCCTTTTCCCTTAACCTCGGGTAACTTCAACCTCAACTATCGGAATAAGTGAAAAATCCGCAAAAAGGTTAAAAAGTTCATTGATTTTTCTCATAAGTGCCAGTCTGTTATCACGTAGTTTTTCGTCAGGGCACATAATAAGGACGTCGTCAAAGTACCTGTCAATCAACTCCTTCCATCCGCTTAAACGATGTAAAAACCTCTCATATTGCTTGTCATCAATCAGTTTTCTTATTCCTTCCTCTGACCTGTAGAACTCATAGAGTTCTTTCTCTGTTTTCTCTTCAAGCAACGCCTCGTCAAAATCTTGAGGTTTCAACCCTTTCTCTTCCGCCTGTTTTAGTATGTTGGCAACCCTTATGAAAGGAACCAGTATACTTTGTGCTCCCCTGCCGCTTTTAAAAAACTGCTCCAGGGCATCTATCTTCTCCCTCATCACCACAAGATTATCCCTGTGCACGGAGACAACAGCCCGTCTGATGCCGGGAGTAATTCCCTCTCCTACAAGAAGATTCTCCGCTCTCTGCAGAATGAAATTTGTTACCCTGTCACTAATATCCTCCTGACCTGAATCAAAAATATCAGATATTCTGTCTATAACCTCTCTCAGAGGAAACTCCATTTTTTGTTTCCAGATAATCTCAACCAGACCACTGGCAAGCTTCTTGAGACCGTAAGGATCCCCGGCACCGCTGACCTTTGCATCGCCTGCAAGAAAACTACAGAGGCTTTCCAGACGATCTATAACAGAAACGATGCATGCCTCTCTTGTTTCAGGAAGTTCATCCCCGCTGTATCGCGGCCAGTAGTGCTGTTCTATGCCCGAGGATACAATACGGTTGTACCCACTCCTTTCAGCATATATCCTTCCTATCACTCCTTCAAGAGAAGGAAACTCAGCAACCATAAGGGTAGGCAGGTCATTTTTGCACAGTGATATTATCTGCCGAACATTCTCTTTTTCCTCCTCACTTACGTTCAGGTATTCAAAGACAATATCACACACCTTTTTGAATCTCTCAACCCTGTCATATACGCTTCCCCACCTCTGACTGTAAATGATGTTTTTCAACTGCTTACTGTAGGAAGCAAAATCAACCTCCATATCCTTTTTTATGAAAAAGAGAGCGTCTTCCATTTTGGCATGCAGAACATTTTGATAGTTGCTTCTTATCTCATCTCCGCCAAGACCGTCAAAAACCACTGCGTAAAGGGGATGAAGTTTACCATCTTCTTCCAAAAGAGGGATGCCGTTAAGTTTTTTTATTACAGCACTGACAACCTCGTCCGGCAGATTCGTATGCTCGTCTTTTAAACTGCAGATTTCAACAAACGGATACTCAGCCATAGCGGTAATTTTCCTCAGATAATCCTGGTCAAAAGAAATCTTTTTGTCCCCTGCTTTCTTCAGAAGGGAGGATTTTGTAAACTCAAACCTGACGTCAGGGTCAAAAATAACGAATCTCTTAAGGGATTTATCAAGGTAATCCCGTGGGTTTGCAACGGAAAATTTTGACGGTGATAGAATCCTGTGTCCATATGAATACCTGCTGCTTGTTACACCATCTATCTTTATTCTTACAACCTTATCTCCGAATATAGCAAGCACCCACCTCACCGGCCTTATAAACCTGAAATCTCCACTGTTCCATCTCATCGCTCTTGGTATCTCAATCTTTTTTAAACTCTCCCTCAACAGTTTGTCGATAATTCTGGAAACCTGCTGTCCCTTCTCCCTTTTAACCGCCACAAGAACCTTTTTGCCCTTTTTTTCTTTTATAAGCAGATTCTTTGCATCCACACCATGGGACTCAGCAAATCGCTCCGCCGCAGGCATAAACCTGCCATCTTCTCTGATACATATTGCAACCGGCGGACCGTAAACCTCCGTCGTTATATCACGCTGTCTTACTTCAACATCCTTTACAAGAAGTATCAACCGCCTGACAGTGTGGAAAAAACTTAGCGTGCCATAACAGACCCTGTATTCTTCAAAAAGGGAGGTGATAACAGGGAGCCAGTTTTCCCTTAGATATTCACCTGACCATGAAGGTAGATCTTCACATCCTATCTCTATAAGTAAATCCCTTGTTTTCATTTTCTTCGTTCTCTCAACCACTTTCTCTCTCCTGTAACAGTTCGCCAGAGTCTCATCGGCGAAAGTAGAGAGAGATGACGATGCAATGAGCAAAGAGCATCAACTGGTACACCCGCCGAGCCAGTGAAACGGGTAACCGAAGCCTGTCAAGGCAAGACGAGCGATAAGAACTGTTAAATTATACCCGATCTGGGTTTTTTAGACAATTTAATAAAATACGCAATCACTCCTGAAAGTATCAAAATATGCACGAGCCAGACCCCAAGGAAAACAGGTATCTTACCTGCCTTTGCAAGTGTGAGCCCGGAAGAAAAAATTCCATAACAGATGAATGAGAGAAGTATCGCCAGCCCCAGGACAAAGACCCTTGAAATTTTGTACCTCACATAGAAAAACGGGAAGAGAATAAACAGAAGAGAAAGATTCAACAAAGGATATGCAAACCGCTCCTGAAATGAACTCTGAACTGCAACAGGAAGTATATTCAGTCTTTCAAGTTTAAACATCATATTCCTTAGTTCATTATAAGAAAAATCGTTTAGATTCCTTGAGGTATCCATTATGATATCCGGTTCAAGTATAATCTTCATGTTTTTTTTCTCAAACTCTTCAGAATCTTCAAGTCTGCCTTCAACGTTAAATCTCCACATCCTGCCCTTGCCAAAAAGCCATAAATTATCGCCAAGGTAGTGGGCTGTGGCAGCATTAACGGTAATGATACCTCCATCTCTGAGTGTTTCAGAAAACTGGATGTTTTTAAAGGTGTCTGGATAAATAAATTTTTCACTGTAGAGCAGATAGTCAGGGGTTGAAAAATTCACTATATTTACTTCTGAAACGATGTTAAGACGCTTGAGAAAAAAAGGGGCTGTGAAGTTTTTAACGTGGAAGGAGAGTGCTGAAATCAGGAATCCACAGAAAAAAAGAACCGCAAGTATTTTTACAGGTTTTATCCCTGAAATCTCAAGTATTCTGACCTCTCCGTATTTTACCATTTCGCCAAGGAAAAACATCCCGCTCAAAAATGTCAGAAGAGGCGATATTTCAACAAATATTGATGGCATATGATATAACGCCTTGAGAATGTTAAAACTGCTTCTATGTTTTACGAGGTCCTTCATACTTTCAATTATCTCTATCAAAAAAAACATCAGCAGAAAGGATATGCTTATGATAAAAAATAACTTCAAAAAATTCAAAAAGGTATAATGTGTTTTTATCGCCATCTTAGAAAAGTTCCACCCGCTATCATAAAAATAACTACAGGAATCCAGACAAAAAAAGGATTTCCTGAAGCGAAAGAAAGCATTTCACCGAGAATTATAAACTGAAGAAAGAGCAAGGTAATTCCTCCATCCAGCCCTATATGTAGCATCTTGCTCTGCTGCTTAAGTTTAATCCCAATGCCAGCACCAAGTAAAACAAATATCAGCGGGATGACAGAAAAAACTATTCTTTGATTAAGTTCAATCATCTCCCCGATGCCACCTTTTGAAATCAGGGTGTTTAAACGCATATCGGAAATTTTACTCCTTCCCTGTAAACCTTTAAAACCAGCAGGTAGAGAAAAAACAAATCTGTATCCATCAAAGTTTAAACGGGATATTGTCTGAATTGAGTCGTAAATTATGATGAAACCTTTATGTAGATTAAAAACGAGATTACTCTCTTCTGCGTCATATTTTACCACACCAGACTCAGCCTTCATAAAATTGATTCTTTCTTCGTCTCGGTATGTTATCGCAATGTTCTTCAAATTAAAACCTTCTGAAATTTTTTCAATATAAATGGTTATACCCGGTATCCCATCTGTAATGTTTCTTTCTTGCAGAAGCGACAGGGGATTCCTGAACCTCAGGCGATATATCATATCACGCTTTTTATAATTCATTTCAGGGAGCAAAAACAGATTGAAAACAAGAAGAAACAGCACACCAAGGAATGCAAACACCATAAGCGTCCTTATCAGTTTAAAAGGACTTATGCCTGTAGAAGACAGAATGAGAAGTTCCCTGTCCGCTGAAAGACGAGAAAAGAGTGAGGTTGCCGCATAAAGAAAAGTCAACGGGATAATATATATGAATGCCGAAAAAAGCGAAATAAAGAAAAGCCCGAGAACCACCACTGGATAAAAGGTGCCTTTTACCAAAAGTTCTATTATCTGAAATATAGCCTGCAGAGAAAAAATGAAACTGAAGATTCCAAGAGAAAAAAGAAAGTTAACCAGAAATTCCTGGCTGATATAACGGTTTTTAATTTTAACTGCCATAGCAAATATTGTAAAATATCAGTGCGATTATGTCTATTAAAAAATTTCTTAACCTTTTCTTGAAGAACCTGTGCATAGGATGCAGGACTCCAGCGGAATTGAACCGGTATGGCTTCTGTCCTTCGTGTGAAAGGAAGGTTGTATTTATTGAAAATCCTCCAGATTCACAAAACCTCCATATTTTAAGATACGAAGGACCGGTGAAAGATGCCATATGCGGTTTTAAGTATAACAGGAAGACATATTACGGAAAACGTTTTGCCCTGCTTGTTTATGACTTTATACGCGACAACAAACTGGAATCTTTTGATGCAATCGTTCCAGTACCTCTTCACTGGAAAAAAGAATTCAGAAGGGGATACAACCAGTCCGCAATTGTCTCTATCAATCTTGCCAGTCTGCTGAAAAAGGAATGCCTCTGCGGGGTTCTCGTGAAGGTTAAGAATACCGTATCCCAGACAGAATTGAGTGAAAGCGAACGCAAAAAGAACGTTAAAGATGCCTTCAGTGTGAGAAGGGCAGGGCTCATAGAAAAGAAAAAGATACTCTTGTTTGACGACGTATACACGTCCGGGGCAACAACAGCGGAAGCGAAAAAGACACTCCTTGCCGCCGGTGCCAGAAGTGTAATTGTTCTTACACTTTCCAGAGCATAACCTTATCCCTTTCTGTTGTTGGAAAGACAGAAATTTGACTGTTTTTTTATAGTTATGTATAATTGTGGGATAATCAACGCAACCTATATCATTAATAAAGAATAAAGTAGCGGTGTAATTGATTGCACGGTTGTTCGGTGTGTAAGTGTCACTGCTACAATTTAACTAAGGTTAACAAGGAGGAGAAAATGGCGGTGAAGATAGGAGTTAATGGATTTGGAAGGATAGGAAGATTGGTCTTAAGGGCGGCTCTGGAAAAGAAATTTCCGGAACTGGAGTTCGTGGCATTCAATGATATTGCGGATGCAAAGACGCTTGCACATCTTTTTAAGTACGACTCCAATTACGGTATATATCCCGGCGATGTTAAGGCGACGGACAATGCGATAGTAGTGGACGACAAGGAATACTTGGTTTTTGCTGAAAGAGACCCTAAAAACCTGCCGTGGAAAAAACTCGGGGTGGATATAGTCGTTGAATCTACCGGACTGTTCACAGAAGCAGCAAAGGCAGGTGCCCACATAGAAGCAGGAGCGAAAAAGGTTCTCATTTCTGCCCCGGCAAAAGGCGAGGATGTAACGTTGGTCCTCGGGGTGAACGAAGAGACCTACGACCCCGCAAAACACAACATCATATCAAACGCCTCATGCACAACGAACTGCCTGGCACCTATGGCTAAGGTACTTGATGATGCATTCGGTATAAAGATGGGGCTGATGACCACGATACATTCCTACACTAACGACCAGAGGATTATGGACGCTCCGCATAAGGATTTGAGAAGAGCAAGGGCGGCTGCTGTCTCTATGATACCGACAACTACCGGCGCCGCAAAGGCAATAGGCAAGGTCATTCCATCACTTAACGGAAAAATGAACGGCCTGTCCATCCGGGTTCCCACACCAACAGTTTCACTTGTTGACCTCGTGGTTAACCTGGAAAAGCAGGCAGACATGGAGTCTGTAAACGAGGCTTTCAAGAAAGCCAGTGAGGGAACGCTCAAGGGAATCCTGCAGTATTGCAGTGAGCCCCTTGTGTCAAAGGACTTTCTAAAAAATCCCCATTCCTGCATATATGATGCACCGTCAACATACATTATTGAAAGAAATATGGTAAAGGTTCTTGGATGGTATGACAATGAATGGGGATATTCATGCAGGGTTGTTGACCTGTTGAAGTATATGGCAGAAAAATAGGGGATGTGAAAATGGAACTGCGGACAATAGAAACACAGAACTATACAGGTAAACGTGTCTTTATGAGAGTTGATTTTAACGTGCCTGTCGACAAGGGAGTAATTATAGATGATGCGAGAATCAAAGCATCTCTGCCGACAATAGAATATCTTTTACAAAAGAATGCCTCCATTATACTTGCCTCCCATCTCGGTAGGCCCAAGGGAACTCCCAACCCGGAAATGAGCCTGAAGGTTGTTGCCGAACGGTTGAGCAATCTTCTCGGTGGGAAAGAGGTCAGGTTCATCCCTGACTGCATAGGAGATGCTGTGAAAGATGCTGCGTCAAAACTTAACGCCGGAGATATAATGCTTCTTGAAAATCTCAGGTTCCACAAAGAAGAAGAGGAGGGTAACGAAGAATTTGCAAAACAACTGGCAGAACTTGCTGACTGTTACGTAAACGATGCTTTCGGAACCTGCCACAGGAAACACGCTTCAATATACGGAATCACAAAGTTTTTTGACAGTGTGGCAGCTGGTTATCTCATAGAAAAAGAGGTAGCGGCACTTACAAAACTGCTTGAAAATCCGGAAAGACCGTTCCTTGTTATTCTTGGTGGAGCGAAGGTCGCAGATAAAATAGGGATGATAAAGAATCTCCTTGATAAGATCGACACTTTCATTACCGGCGGTGTAATGGCTTACACCTTCATTAAAGCAAAAAATTGGGAGATAGGGGAATCAAAGGTTGAACAGGATGCGGTTCCGCTTGCAAAGGAAATCATAAGGGAGATAAATAAACGGCATCTGGAATTTCATACTCCTCTTGACCACATCATTACCGATAGAATTTCTCCTGATTCCCATTACTTTGCAACAGAAAGAGGAGCGGTTCCCCCAAACTGGATGGGTGTGGACATCGGACCACAGGCAATTGAAGAATATACCGATTGTATCAAAAGGGCAAAGACTATTTTCTGGAACGGCCCCATGGGCATATATGAAATAAAACCATTTGCAAAGGGAACTATAGAACTGGCAAAGGCAATTGGAGAAACCAGCGCATTCTCTGTTATAGGCGGGGGGGATTCCATAGCGGCTGTCAATGCCGCAGGTGTCGCTGACAAAATATCACACATCTGTACAGGAGGCGGAGCATCCCTTGAGTTTCTTGAAAATGGTTCCCTGCCGGGTATAGACTTGCTTAAAAAATAAGGGTAAAAGTGGTGTTTAGCGGGTATCGTACAGCGTATAGGAAATAAAGACTGAAATCTTTTAACTATACGCTAAACGTTCTAAGTATCAGAGGTAAAGGAAGGTTCGGAATAAATGAGAAAAAGTTTGATTGCAGGAAACTGGAAGATGTATAAAACCCCAGGGGAATCTGTGGAGTTTGTAAAGTCCCTTATTGAAAATGTGGGGAATCACACAGACAGGGATATCTTAGTATGTCCGCCCTTCACATCCCTGCACGCAGTATCCAGAATCCTGTCAAAATCTTCCATAAAAATAGGGGCGCAGAATGTACATTTTGAAGATGAAGGCGCATTTACAGGTGAAATTTCAACGAAGATGCTAATAGATATTGGTGTAGAATATATCATCTGCGGACATTCAGAGAGACGTAACATATTCGGAGAAAGCAACCAGATAATAAACAAAAAAGTCAAAAAGGTAGCAAATGCGGGGATGAAGCCGATACTGTGCATCGGAGAAAAGATTGAAGAACGTGAAAGGAGAAAAACTTTTGATGTTCTCCGCACACAGTTACAGGAATCTCTTGACGGTTTTAAAGACACCTCTCTGCTGACTATTGCTTATGAACCTGTCTGGGCAATAGGAACAGGGAAAAATGCAACTCCTGAACAGGCGGAGGAAGTGCATCTTTTTATCCGGTCTGTTATAGAGAAAATGTTCAATAAAAATGTATCTGATGAAATACAGATACTTTACGGAGGAAGCGTAAAGCCGGACAACATAGACTCAATTATGAAGATGCAAAATATTGATGGAGTACTTGTGGGAGGAGCCAGTTTAAAGGTTGATTCTTTTTGCAGGATAATAAACTATAAAATCTAAAAAATCATAAACTACTTACCCTGTCATTGTGAGGTACAAAATACTATGCCAGTCTCAGAGTTTAATTTGCAGCGAATGTTTATAAC
>DYKC01000161.1 GCA_020722825.1 Vermiphilus sp. | reverse complement strand
CTATTTGACTTTTTTTATGATTGATTTAACATTAGGAGATATCTAAAATTAACCTACAGGAGGCGAATATGAAGATTGCGAGTCAACTGAATTTACTGCCTGGCAATAGCACAGGTGAAAAATTTGAAAAGGCAAAAGAACTGGGATTTGAAGGCGTGGAGGTTCTGGGCAGAGGGATGCTGGAGGATTCTTCAACAGTCGGGGAATATCTGAAATTTTCCGAAAAAACAGGCGTAAGGGTTTCCTCAATATGTGCCGGATATAGAAACTACCTTCTGGAAGAGTCTGCCAGTAGCAGGGAGAAGTCAAGAGGTGATATAAAAGCGTTATTGAAGATAGGAGGAGAACTTGGTGTTACAGGGTTGATTCTTGTCCCGCTTTTCGGGGCACCCAGGATAAGTGACCTATCACCTTACAAAAGCGCAGTAGAACTTGAGAAGGAACTTTTTCTGTCGCAACTTTCTGAACTCGTTGAGAGTGCTGAGAAAAATAATTGTGCGCTTCTATTAGAACCACTTAACAGATATGAAACGCACTTTATGAACAGACTTGAACAGGCACTGGAATATTGTGAAAAAATAAACAGTCCATTTCTCAGGATTATGGCAGATTTCTTCCATATGAGCATTGAGGAAGTTTCCATTCCTGCGGCAATAGAGAAGGCAAAGAGATGGCTGGCTCATGTACATCTTGCCGACAGTAACAGAATTTTACCTGGGATGGGGCACACTGATTTTTCATCCGGCTTCAAGAAGTTGAAAGAGATAGGTTTTACGCAATATATGGCTCTGGAATGTGGAGTACCCGAGCCTAAAGAAGAGAACCTTAAAAAGAGTATTGAATACATTAAAAAGGCAATGGGGTGAAAAAGAGATAAATCAATACTTTTTACAGATTGTTATTGCGAGGGGTGCAACAATGAAAGACGTCGGATTGCCCCGCAAAGAACGCTCGCAACCACAAAGGGCGCCGGAACTGGTAAAGGAGGAGAAAAATGGATAAGGTTAAAATAGGGTTTATAGGATGTGGCGGGATCGCAGGACGGCATATGTCAGCTCTGCAGAGAATGGAAGACGTTCAATTTACAGGTATGTGTGATATTGAAGAGGAAAGAGCCAAAAAGGCATCTTCGGTTTACGGCGGAAAGGTTTTTACCGATTTTAATAAGATGCTTGAAGATGTTGAACTGAATGCATGTTATATATGCGTGCCGCCTTTTGCACACAAGGGTCAGGAACTCAAATGTGTAGAGAAAAATGTGCCTTTTCTTGTTGAAAAACCTGTTCATCTGAACATTGGTGCTGCAGAAGAGATAGCCTCCGTTGTTAAAGAGAAAAAACTTATAACCGCAGTAGGCTATCAGGACAGGTATCAGGGTATCATTGAATACATAAAACCTTTCTTCAGCAAAGATGCACCGGGTTTTTTCACCGGTTGGTGGGTAGGTGGTATGCCTGGTGTTTACTGGTGGAGGAGAAAAGAGATGTCGGGGGGACAGGCTACGGAACAGACCACACATATCTTTGATATGGCAAGGTATCTTCTCGGCGAACCCGTTGAGGTTGTGGCGGTGAAAAGAACAGGACTTATGAAAGACGTGGAAGGTTACAATATTGAGGATGCTTCGGGAGTCTCCGTATATTTTGAGAACGGGGTATTCGGGACAATCTTCTCAGGATGCTTTTTAAAAATACAGGGAAAGGCAGGGCTGGATTTTTATTTTAGAGATAAGGTGGTAGAGTACACGGAAAGGCAGAAGGTTAAGATTAATTACGGTAATAAAATAGAAGAAATTGCTGAGAATGCCCAGGAGATCATTTATAGAGAGGACAGAACTTTTATAGAAGCGGTGAAGACAAAAAATCCTTCTTTGATAAGGTC
>DYKC01000023.1 GCA_020722825.1 Vermiphilus sp. | reverse complement strand
AGGCGGTAAAACTGTAGGGGCAGGTGCAGTAACAGAAATTATAAAATAAGAAACCCGGCAGATAAAGGAGTGGGTGAAAACAATGAGAGATATTGTGACGCTGGTTTGTGAGGAGTGTAAAAGTAAAAATTACTATACTACTAAGAATAAAAAGGTCAAAAAAGATAAGATAGAGATAAACAAGTATTGCCCATCCTGTCATAAACACAAACTTCATAAAGAAGGAAAACCTTAAATAAATCGTGTTTTAAAAAAAGACTTGTTTTTGAAAAAATTTGTGGTATAATAATAAATTTTACGCCACAAATTTTTTGGTCATATAGGCCTGTAGCTCTAACTGGCAGAGCAACGGACTCCAAATTCGTGGGCTGGAGGTTCGAATCCTCCCAGGCCTGCGTAGCAGGTATAGAATGACGTGGGTTGGAATACTGGATAGTATAACTCAACAGATTAACCAGGATTCGAAGGGAGCCTGTTTATCAGTTGCGATGAGAAAGAGCAACTGATAGGCGGGTGGCCTACCGAAGCACAGCGTGCGAAGGAGCCGAATCCTCCCAGGCCTGCGTAGCAGGTATAGAATGACGTGGGTTGGAAGAGCAGAAAAACAAAATGAGGAACCCCTCACAGTGGAAGAGATAAACTGAGGAGTGCGGGGTAAATGAAAAAGAAAATACTTAATTTTATTCAGGAGGTTAGAGCAGAACTGGAAAAAGTTTCATGGCCTGAAAAACGGGTTCTTAAAATAACAACGGGCGTTATTGTTCTCTTTATGATATTATTTGGACTTTACATAGGAATAATTGATATCATATTTTCAAGAAGCATAAGGATATTTTTGAGGTAAACAATGAGCAAATGGTACATTTTGCACGTCAGAACCGGACAGGAAAATAAGATAAAGGAGATGTTGCTTAATCAGGAAGAAGACGTTAAAAATATGATTAAACAGGTAGTTATACCTAAGGAAGAGGTTTCTGAAATAGTGCAGGGAGAAAAAAAGATAAAGAGCAGAAGGTTCTGGCCGGGATATATACTGGTTGAAATAGATGATGAAGGTAACAACGAGATTGTATGGCATATGATAAGAAAAACTACAGGGGTTCTCGGTTTTCTTGGTGCAGGGAAGAATCCTGTCCCTTTGTCTGAGGAAGAGACAGAGAGAATATTGAGGGAGGTGGAAGAAAGAAAAAGTAAACCTACACCCAAGGTTAAATTCAACGTTGGTGATAAGGTTGAGATTACCGATGGTCCTTTTGTGCACTTTTCGGGAGTGGTGGAAGAGGTACAGCAAGATAGAGAAAGACTCAAGGTAAGTGTTTCTATATTTGGAAGAGCGACTCCTGTAGAATTGAATTCCTGGCAGGTTGAGAAAATATAAAAGAAAGAGATAAATCAAGCTCCTCACAATTGGAGTGTAGAGGCGAAGAGATATACAATAGATATATATGAATTTCGTTCCTGAGATAGGCAGGATTTGCCTACGGTATAGATATAGAATTGTATATCTACTGTATCAACGTATGCTGGCAACGTAAGTTCCCATATAACGCTTTTCAAGCGCGTAGGGTAAAGGAGTTATTGATATGGCTGAGAAAAAGGTTAAAGCGGTTATAAAGTTGCAGATTCCTGCCGGACAGGCGACTCCAGCACCGCCTGTCGGTCCTACACTGGGTCAGCATGGAGTTAATATAATGGATTTCTGCAAATCTTTCAATGCAGAAACCAAAGGTAAAGAAGGTTCTACTATTCCGGTTATTCTTACGGTCTATGAGGATAGAACTTTCAAATATATTGTGAAGACTCCTCTTACCTCCGAATTAATAAAAAAATCCATACACATAGTGAAAGGTTCCAGTGTGCCAAACAGAGAAAAAGTTGGCAGTATCACAAGAAAACAGATTGAAGAGATTGCCAAGATTAAAATGCCTGATATGAATACAAAAGATATAAACCAGATAATAAAAGTTATTGAAGGTACTGCAAGAAGTATGGGAGTTGAAGTTGTTGATTAAGACTAAGGGAGACAGGAAAGTGAAAAAGGCTGGCAAGAGGTACAAGCTACTGCTTGAGGAAATGGGTGAAGAAAAAAACAATCTACACAGTATTGAGAAGGCAGTTGACAGATTGAAGACTTTTCATAAAAGGAAATTTGATGAAACAGTTGAACTGTCAATACACCTTGGTATTGACCTGAAAAAGTTGCAGCAACCTGTGAGAAATTCTGTAGTTCTTCCAAGCGGTGTGGGTAAGCCTGTAAGGGTTCTTGTTTTTGCGTCAGGTGAAGATGTTGAGAAAGCAAAGCAAGCAGGAGCCGATTATGTCGGAGGACAGGAACTTGCGGAAAAGGTAAAAAATGGTTTCCTTGATTTTGACAGCGTGGTGGCAACTCCGGATATGATGAAGATAGTTTCGCCTCTTGGTAGGGTGTTGGGTCCCCGTGGACTTATGCCAAATCCCAAAACTGGTACGGTTACAAGAGATTTAGCAAATATCATTTCTGAACTTAAAAAAGGACGTATAGATTTCAAGATGGATAAGGATGGCAATTTGCATGTCCCTGCGGGAAAAATTTCTTTTGACCGGGAAAAACTAATTGAAAATATAAAAGCCATTTTAAGTGCTGTAATCGCTGTAAGACCTTCTTCTGTAAAGGGTAATTACATTCGCTCTGCAGCCTTATCGTTAACGATGTCACCTTCTGTAAAACTTGACTGCAACAAGATATTTAGGGAGGGTGCAGTTACCTGAAACAAGATGGAGCTAAACCGATGAAAAATTTCACCAAGGAAAAGAAGAAAGAATTTGTAAAGATTTTTACAGATGAAATAAAAACGCACAACATAAATATCCTAGTAAATTTTTCAGGGCTTTCTGTTCCAGAAATGCAACAGTTGAGAACAGATCTGAAAGAATCAGGTTGCAGGATGATGGTTATCAAAAACACCCTGCTTGAAAAGGCATATAAAAATACAGATTATTATGAAATGTGCGATGGAATTAGAGGACCTACATTCACTGTGTGGAGTAAGGAAATAGACGAAATAGGCGTTGTTAAAAAACTTTTTGATTTCAAGAAAAAATCAGGAAAGATTGATATTAAAGCAGGTCTTATAGGTGGCAGACTTTTTTCCTCAGAAGAACTTGAAATTATAGGGAACCTACCTGGCAGGAAAGAAATTGAAGCAAAAATTGTATGGAGTTTGAAGATGCCAGTTTTAAAGATGGTAAACGCTTTAAAATATCCTGTAACAAGATTAATTCAGGATTTTAAACAGATAGCAGAAACCAAAAGGTGAAGGGTAAATCAAAACCCCTTGCATGTAAAGACGGGGGTTTGGAACTCGGGATTAGAGGTTCGGGGAAGACAAAAGAAGGGAAAAGTTTTTCCGAATCCCTAAACCCGAATCGCTAATCCAGTCTTTTAAGGAGTCAGGGGTAAAGGAGAGATAAATGGTAAATGAGGATAAAAACGTATTGGATGGTATTATAGAAAAGATTGAAAAACTTTCTGCGCTTGAATTATCAGAACTGGCTAAAAAACTGGAAGAAAAATTTGGAGTACAGGGAATGATGGCACCTGTAGGAGTTATTGGTGCAGGAGTGACCCAGGGATCCGGTGGCGAAGAGCAGAAAAAGGAAGAAAAAACAACTTTTGATGTAATTTTGAAAAACTATGGTGCCAATAAGATTCAGGCTATAAAGGAAGTAAGGGCGATGACAAGTCTTGGATTGAAAGAAGCAAAAGAGCTTATAGAATCTTTGCCAAAACCAATTAAGGAAAAGGTAACCAGGGAAGAAGCCGAAGATGTCAAAAATAAAATGGTTGCCATAGGTGCTGAAGTTGAAATTAGGTGAAAAAATTCAAATCGTGTCAGAGATGTTTTTCAGAAGGTAATAGTATAAATACCCGGGAGATTTTAAAATGAAAATGGTAGAAATTCCGGATTTGCTTGAGGTACAAAAGAAACCTTTCCTAAATTTCCTGCAGAAGGATATTTCTCCTGATAAAAGAAAATTGTCAGGTCTCGAGGAACTTTTCCATAAGGTTTTCCCCATTGAGAGCGAAGATGGAATATTGCGACTGGAATATGTTAACTATACACTTGATGACCCGGTAGATAGAATAGAAGAATGTATTGAAAAAAAGAGCACGTACGAATCGCGATTGCAGATTAAAATTCGGCTTGTAATAAAAGAACGGGACAAGAAAACAAGGGAATTCAGGATAAAAGGCATTAAAGAACAGGATATTTATATAGGCAGTATACCGTTAATGACAGACAACGGCAGTTTTATTATAAATGGTATAGAAAGGGTTATAGTTAATCAGTTATTAAGATGTCCGGGGGTATATTTTAAAGAGGAAGCGGTAATAGAACAGAGGATTCTTTATTCCGCCAAGATATATCCTTCACGAGGTATATGGATAGAAATGCAGGTGGATAACCATAATTGTCTCATTGTTTATCTAGGGAGGAGAAAAGTTTATGTTACAACTTTCCTGAAGGCTCTTGGATACACAGAAGAAGACATCATAGGTACATTTTATAAAAACCCTTCCGATATGAAATCTGATTCGTATCTTGCCACAACTCTGGCGAGAGATGATGTTAAAGATAGTGAAGAGGCATTGAAAAGAATCTATGCCGAGATGAGACCAGGGTATCCTGTAATTCTTACAGAAGCAACAAAACTTTTTAATTCTCTGTTTTTTTCTGAAGAGAGTTACGACCTTTCTGCTGCAGGAAGAATGCAGATAAACAAAAAATTAGGATTGGATTTTAAAGAAAGACATTTGAGACAGGAAGATATAGTTGAGACTGTAAGATATCTGTTGAATCTTCTGGAGAAAGGTGAGGGGGAAATCCAGGATATAGACCATCTCGGTAATAAAAGAGTTTGTGTATCAGCCGAAATTATACAGGAATATGTTTATGAAGGCCTTATGCGGTTTGCAAGATTTGCAAAAGAGAAGATGGCAATGGCTGATAAACGAAAAGTCCTCAGCACTAAACCGCAGGACTTGATTAATGGAAAAGTTTTCATGACTGTGGTCAACGATTTCTTTGCCAGAAATCAATTATCGCAATTTCTGGATAAAATCAATCCCCTTGCGGAGATAACGCATAAGCGCAGGGTTGTTGCGGTGGTAAAAGAAAGGAGAAGAGCCGGGTTTGAAGTGAGAGATGTGCATTATACTCATTTTGGTCGGCTGTGTCCGATAGAAACTCCTGAGGGTGCAAATATAGGCTTAATAAATTCACTGACCGTTTACTCAAAGGCTGATGAATTAGGTTTTATAAGGACACCTTACTTCAAGGTGGAAAATGGAGTGGTGACTAATGTTGTTGAATATCTCTCGGCTGACAAGGAAGATGAATATGTAATAGCACCTCCCGGTACGCCTGTTGACTGGAAAACAAGAAGCATTATTCCGAAAGAACTTACTGTCAGGACCAAAGGAGGGAATTTTGGAGATGTTGCCCGTGAAAAAATTGATTATATAGGAATATCACCTGTACAGATAGTGGGTATTAGTGCGTCCTTAATTCCTTTTCTTGAGCATGATGATTCCAATAGAGCTTTGATGGGGTCAAACATGCAGAGGCAGGCAGTACCGCTGGTTAAAAGTGAGGTTCCTCTTGTAAAAACCGGTATGGAAAGATATGTCATCAGAGATAGCGGTGTTGTTGTGAAGGCAAAGAATGATGGAATAGTCAGTTATGTTGACGGTGAAAAAATAATTGTCAAGAGGGATAAAAAGGGAATTTTCCCGTGGGAAGGGGAAGACATATATTGTCTGAAGAATTTTGTCCGGACCAATCAGGATACTTGTTTTCATCAGAGGCCTATCGTAAGTATGGGGGAGAGGATTTTGAAAGGACAGATTATCTCTGATGGGCCTGCAGTTTCAAGAAGCGGAGAGCTTTCACTGGGAAGAAATCTCCTGGTGGCTTTTATGCCGTGGCATGGTTACAATTATGAAGATGCAATATTGTTAAGCGAACGTCTTGTTAAGGAAGATTTTTTTACTTCAATACACATAAAGGAATTCGAGGTTCAGGTAAGAGAGACAGAACTCGGTCCCGAAGAGATCACCTCCGACCTGCCCGATACTCCCGAGGAGAGACGGAAGAACCTGGATAAAGAAGGGATTGTAATAATTGGTTCCGAAGTTGAGCCTGATGACATATTGGTAGGGAAGGTTACTCCGAGAGGTGAGTCTGAACTTACCCCTGAAGAGAAACTTTTAAGGGTCATATTTGGTGAAAAGGCTAAGGATGTTCAAAATACTTCATTGAAAGTTCCTCCGGGCACGAAAGGAACGGTTATCAATGTAAGAAAGTATACGCGCAGGGAGAATATGTCTGAGGATGAGATTAACAAAGACTTAAAGGAATTAAGAGCCAGGTATCTCGCCAAAGGAAAGGCAATAAAAAAGGTTATTACCGAAGAACTGAAAAAATTTTCCAGTGCTCATAATATAAAGTATAAGATCCTGCCAAATCCTGAAGGATGGAAAAAATTTCTGAATAAAATTTCTGAAAAATACAGGCCTGATGTGCAGAAGATAATAACTCTCGGTGAGTCTGAACTGGAAAGACATAATAAAGAACTCCACAACAAAGTTTTGAAGATAAAGAAAGGCCCGGAACTGGACCCGGATGTAATCTGTAAGATTGTTGTTGAAGTGGCGGTTAAAAAGAAAGTGGAGGTTGGCGATAAGATGAGTGGCAGGCATGGTAATAAAGGCGTTGTTTCAAAAATAGTTCCTGAAGAAGATATGCCTTTTCTTAAGGATGGGACTCCTGTTGATATAGTCTTGAATCCTCTTGGTGTTCCGTCAAGAATGAATATCGGGCAGGTACTTGAAACACATCTGGGCATGGCATTGAAAGCTCTTGGATATACTATAGAAACTCCTATTTTTGACAGTGTAAAAGAATGGGAAATAAAACAACTTCTCAGGAAGGCAGGTTTTTCTGAAGACGGTAAGGCTATATTGTATGATGGACAGACAGGAGAACCTTTTGCACAGCCTGTTACAGTCGGTTATATGTATATGATGAAACTGAAGCACCTTGCCGACGAGAAAATCCATGCGAGAAGTACGGGTTCATATTCTGTTATAACCCAACAGCCTCTGGGTGGCAGGGCACAGTTTGGAGGCCAAAGACTTGGAGAAATGGAGGTATGGGCGCTTGAAGGCTATGGTGCTGCTCATACATTGAAAGAAATGTTGACAGTAAAGAGTGATGATACTGAAGGTAGAAAGGCTATGTATGAAAGCATTGCAAAAGGCATTGATTATCGTGGGGACAATACACCTGAGTCTTTTAATGTTCTCAGGAAAGAACTACAGGGACTCGGTCTTGACCTAAGGGTTGAAACCAGAAAAGAAAACGGAAAAAATATAGAAGTTGCCAATATAAAAATCGCCTCCCCAACGATTATGCGTCAATGGTCTCATGGTGAGGTAAAAAAAGCAGAGACCCTGAATTATAGAACGTTTAAGCCCGAACGTGATGGACTTTTTTGCGAGAGGATTTTCGGACCCATAAAGAATTATGAATGCTCCTGTGGCAAGTACAAAAAAATAAGGTATAAAGGCATAATATGCGACAGGTGTGGAGTGGAAGTTACCACTTCAAGAGTAAGGCGCGAAAGGATGGGGCATATAGAACTTGCGACTCCTGTATCTTATGTATGGTTATTTAAAAGCACTTCCAACTGGATGGGGCTTTTACTTGATATGTCGCAGTTGGAACTGGAAATGGTGCTTTATTATGAGAGGTATATAGTGATAGATGCAGGAACCACCCCTCTCAAAGAAAAAACCCTTATGTCCGAGAGCGACTACCACGAAAATCTGGAGAAATATGGCAATAAATTCAGAGCAGGAATTGGCGCTGAGGCAATCCAGGAGTTGTTAAAAAAGGTTGATTTGCAAAGGGTTGAGGAATCAATAAAGCAACAGTTGAAAAGCGAAAAGAAAAAAGCATATGGAACCAGAAGGATGCTGATAAAAAAACTCAGGATGGTACAGGGTCTGCTTAAAACTCAAGTCCAACCTGAATATCTTGTAACCAACATTATTCCCGTTATACCGCCAGATTTGCGACCTTTACTTCCACTTGATGGGGGCAGGTTTGTTGCATCTGACTTGAATGACCTTTACCAGAGAGTAATAAACAGGAACAACCGTTTGAAAAAACTCATTCAGTTGCAGGCTCCGGACATTATCGTAAGAAATGAAAAGCGAATGCTTCAGGAGTCTGTTGATGCACTGATGGATAACGGGAAACACGGCAATCCTATTCTGGGTAAAGGAAGAAGACCCCTCAAATCTCTGGCAGATGCTCTCCGTGGGAAACAGGGCAGGTTCAGACAGAATCTTCTGGGTAAGAGGGTTGATTACTCTGGAAGAGCCGTTATAGTTGTTGGTCCTGAATTAAAACTTCATGAATGCGGAATCCCTAAAGAAATGGCACTTGAACTCTTCGGGCCTTTTGTTTTGAGGGAATTAAGAAAGAGAGAATATTTCCATACTCTTGGAAGTGCTAAAAAGGCCATTAGGGAGAACAGACCGGAGGTATGGGAAGTACTTGAACGTGTAATCAAAAATCATCCTGTACTGTTGAATCGTCAACCAACCTTACACAGGCTTAGCATACAGGCTTTTGAACCGAGACTTATTGAAGGTAATGTATTGAAGATACATCCGCTTGTATGTCCTGCATTCAACGCGGATTTTGACGGAGATACAATGAGTATTCACCTTCCTCTTACTCCCGAAGCATGTCTTGAAGCAGAGATGCTTATTAAGTCAACTACCCATATACTTTCTCCTGCAAATGGGAAACCGATAATTTCTCCGACAAGAGATATTGTAATGGGTTGTGCATATCTTACGTTCCAGAGTGAAGAGGAAGAATATCCGGTTCTTCTCTCGGGATTCAATGAAGTAATTTATCTTTATAACCTCAACGAGATTGAATTGCACAGGCCTCTGAAAGTGCGTAATGAACGGGGTGAAATATTGACTACGACTGCAGGCAGGATAATTTTTAATGAAATCATTCCTGATAAAATACCTTTCAAAAACGAAATGTTTCATAGCCAGAACCTGGAGAAGCTGATAGCAGAGATATTTAAAAAGTGCGGATATGAAGCAACGATAAAATTCATTGATGAGGTTAAAAATCTGGGTTTTTATTTTTTAACCATAGGAGGCATAACCATAGGAATAGATGACCTTAAAGTGCCTTCAGAGAGAAACAGGATTATAGAGGAAGCAAATGTCGAAACAGAAAAAATACAGAAGAATTATAGAATGGGAATTATTTCTGACGGTGAAAGATATAGCAAACTGGTTGATATATGGACATTTGCTACAAATGAAATAGGCAGGGAGGTTATGAACACGCTAAGGCAGGATATTTCAATAAAACCTTTCAAAATAAACTCACTTTACCTTATGGTTGATTCAGGCGCGCGAGGAAATAAGTCCCAGGCAAATCAGTTGATGGGTATAAGAGGTTTGATGATAAGACCCAAAAAAGTTACAGGGGAAATAGGAGAAATTATAGAAACACCGGTTAAGAAAAATTTTAAAGAAGGTTTATCGCTTCTTGAATATTTTATATCAATACATGGTGGTAGAAAAGGGCTTGTTGATACCGCCTTGAAAACCTCAGATGCCGGGTATTTAAGCAGAAAACTGGTGGATGTTGCACACTCCGTTATTGTTAGTGAGGAGGATTGCGGAACTCTTGAAGGAATACTAGTAAGTCCGCTGACTGTCGGAGATGAAGAAGTCCTGTCGTTAAAAGACCGTATTGTAGGCAGGGTTGCTCTGGACAATGTTGTTGATATTGTGACGGATAGTATCGTTGTGCGTGCAGGTGATATTATAGATGAAGATAAAGCCCAGAGGATATTAGATGCAGGTATAAATAAACTCAGGATAAGGTCCGTACTGACCTGTAAAGCGGAAAAGGGTGTTTGCGCCAAATGTTACGGTTGGGATGTTTCAAGAAGGAAAATAGTCAATGTTGGAGAGGCTGTAGGGGTTATAGCTGCTCAGTCCATTGGGGAACCTGGCACTCAACTTACATTGAGAACTTTTCATACAGGAGGTGCGGCATCAAGAGGCGGAGGGGCATCATCCTATAAAGCTCAAAAAGATTGTATAGTCAGGTATCTTGAAAATCTTAAGACAGTTAAAAACAGAAAAGGGAGAAATGTTGTTGTCCAGAGGGAAGGCAGGATAGGATTGTATGATGAAAGAGACAGGGAAATAGACACCTATACATTGAGGGTTGGTTCGGAGATACTCATAAAGGATGGTCAGAAAGTGAGTGCAGGGGAAACGATAGCTACCTGGGACCCGTATTCAATACCTATAATAGCAGATTGTGAAGGGACTGTCAGTTATAAAGATATAGAGATAGGCAAGACGGTAAAAGAGGAGATTGATACGGTAACCGGCATAAGAAGGAAGGTTATAATCAGGCAGAAAGAGGAAATGGACCCGCAGATTCTGATAACCGATGATAAAAAACATATACTTGGGGTTTATCATATCCCAGAGGATGCGCATATTGTGGTTGAAGAAAGAGATAGTGTATCTCCAGGGGATATTCTGGCAAAGATATTTAAGGCCGAAAGGAGAGTACAGGATATTACGGGCGGATTGCCGAGGGTATCGGAACTTTTTGAAGCAAGAACTCCAAAGAATCCTGCCATTCTCAGTGAGATTGAAGGTATTGTTGAGGTTATTTCTGCTACCAAAGGGACAAGAAAGGTTGTGGTGACCAATGAAGAAACGAAAACTGTTAAAGAGTATGAGATTTCTGCAGGGAAACATCTTCTGGTAAGTACTGGAGACAGAGTAAGGGCAGGTGAAAGAATTACGGATGGGCATGTGGTGTTAAAGGACATATTAAAGATAGAAGGAGAGAAAAAGGTTCAGGAATATATGCTGAACGAAATACAGAGTGTCTATCGCGTAGAGGGAGTTACCATAAACGATAAACACATAGAGATTATAGTCCGCCAGATGTTATCCAAGGTCAGGGTTGAAAATCCTGGAGATACCTATTTACTTGAAGGGGAAGAAATAGACAGGGTTAAGATACAAAAGATTAATGATGAACTGCCTAGGAATAAAAAGCCGGCAACCTTCAGACCTCAGGTTCTCGGGATAACAAGGGTTGCACTGAACAGTGAAAGTTTTATTTCTGCAGCATCTTTTCAGGAAACAACCAAGGTGCTTACCAGTGCTGCCTTACTGGGGGCAGAGGATTATCTTACAGGGCTTAAAGAGAATGTTATTCTTGGAAGGTTGATACCCGCTGGAACAGGGATATTCAGAGAAGTCTCGGATGTTCGTATTTCCGAGGAAATAGAACAGGGGTTAGAAAAAGAAACAGTTAAGAAATAAATCACCCCCTCCCCATAAAGACAGGGGGTTCGGGAATCGGGATTAGAGGTTCGGGAAAGACAAAAGCAGGAAAGAGTTTTTCCGAATCCCTAATCCCGAATCGCTAATCCCGTCTTTTAAGGGTGAGGGGTAAAGGAGAAGGAAAATGCCGACTTATGGTCAACTTATAAAGAAGAAAAGGAAAAAGAAAACTAAAAAGTCAAAATCAACAGCGTTGGAAGGAAATCCACAAAGGAGGGGGGTCTGTCTTTATGTCAAAACTGCAACTCCCAAGAAGCCAAACTCAGCCTTAAGAAAGATAGCAAAGGTCAGACTTACTAATGGGAAAGAGGTTATAGCATATATACCAGGTATCGGGCATAATTTGCAGGAACATTCTATTGTTCTTGTAAGAGGCGGTAAGGTAAGAGACCTACCCGGTGTAAAGTATCACATTCTCAGGGGAACATTTGATACCGGTGGTGTAGAAGGAAGGAAAAAATCAAGGTCCAAATACGGAACAAAGAGACCGTCAGAAAAGACCGAGAAAAAACCGGAGGGTTAAAAAATGCCGAGACGAAAAAAGATAATAAAAAAAGAGATTTCTGGTGACCCCAAATATAATGACCATGAGGTAGATACCTTTATAAATCTGCTTATGTGGGATGGCAAAAAGAGTCTGGCTTACAAGATATTTTATGATTCTATGGATGGAGTTAAGAATAAGACGAGTGAAGACCCTCTTTCCGTTTTTAAGAAGGCATTGGGTAATGTTAAACCGAGGGTTGAGGTTCGTGCGAGGCGTGTTGGTGGAGCGACGTATCAGATACCGGTGGAAGTGCCATCCAATAGAAGTCTGGCTCTTGCGATAAGATGGATGATAAAATCTGCCAGAGGAAGAAAAGGGAAATGCATGGCTGACAGGTTGGTGGATGAATTTATTGAATCAGCGAAGGGTGAGGGCCCGAGCGTTAAAAAGAAAGAAGATACTCATAAAATGGCTGAGTCCAATCGCGCGTTTGCGCATTACCGCTGGTAACCAAAAACTATTTTGCGTTCAAAAATAGCACTCTCCCGTAACTACTTCGCTATTACTATAATTTTGACTGCGAGTTAGTATAAAAATTTACTGACAGCATAAAAACTTTGGATGGTTTCCTTTTTTCCCCAGAGAACAAGAGTATGGAAAAAATAAGAAATATCGGAATAATAATTCTACCGCGTTCACCAAGAATGAAAACCGATATAAGAAGCACAGATAAAAACACCCGGTGCAGACCGCTCCATTTCAACATTGGAAGTTGCTTGGCAGGACAGGAATCGTGAAGCCAGGCTCCTACAATCTGAGCCCAAAAAATCATTGAACCAATAGAAATAAGTGAATTAATTACAAGCGGATTATCGGTATAATGCTGGAGATA
>DYKC01000160.1 GCA_020722825.1 Vermiphilus sp. | reverse complement strand
GTTCTCTGAAAAACACATGGTTTACGCCATCATCCAGCACTGCTGTAAAAAGAGCCAGTATGGCACCCTGCGTCCCAGATAACTTTCACCCAGCATTGGCATAACCATTCCTGCCCTTAATTCCTTCCCTGTTCTTCATTGTTATCACCCCTGTCTATTTCTTCCTGAAGATATTCTTCATCTTTCTGGCTGTATCCCAAGCAAGTTCCATATCCGGCAGTACAAGATTCTCTCCACGAGAAAAGGGTATCATCTCTGCGGTCAGAGGTCCCTTATATCCTGTTTTCTTCAGTGCCTTGATAACCGCGTTGTAGTTCACATCCCCTTCCAGCAGGTCATCTCCAAAACCGTGTAAACCACCAGCACAGTCCTGTCTTCTAAAATTTTTCACATGGACTGCAGATATTCTTTTATCAAGTATCTCAATCCAGTGTTCAGGAAAACCGTTCACAACACAGTTTGCAATGTCAAAATATGCTCCGACATATTTACTTTTAAACTGGTCTATAAACGTTTTCATAGCCACAGGATCTGCGAGAAAACCGTTCCAGACATTCTCAATTGCCATAACAACCCCAGTTTTTGCGGCAACCGACAGAAGCGATTTTATTGATGCCGTTGATAATTCCCAGACCTTTGCATAGGGAATAACCGGCTGTTTGTCGTTCCATGGTACGAAAACCGCCCCGGGAATAACAAGACACACCTTTGCTCCCACCCATCCTGCCGCCTGCAGGTAGTCTTTTGTAAAGTTAACTGCCTTTCTTCTTACTGATGAGGATGTTGCAGACAGAGAGATGTCCCAGTAGGTTCCGGTTGCACAGGTTTCTATTTTCATACCAAGTTCATCAGCAAAACCGCGGATTTCCTTACATCTTTTCCGCGTTATACCAGGGGCAAACTCGCCTGCTCCGAAAGTCAGCTCAATTCCGTCCAGACCCATATCCCTCACTTCTTTGATTGCCTGTTCAACAGGTTTTTTACCATCAAAACCACCCACCGTCCAGTAGTTTATCTGCAATACATTCTTCATTTATCTGTTCTCCAACCGGTCATTCCTTCACACTTTTCAGTATTCTGTTCTCAAGGATACCTTCAGGCATAGCGCCAATAAGAGTATCCACCATTTTCCCATTTTTGAACACAATGAGGGTGGGAATTGACATAATGCTGAACATTGCCGGCGTATTAGGATTTTCATCAACGTTCATTTTTCCAAAAACCACCTTGCCCTGATATTTTTTTGCAAGATTTTCTACTGCCGGTTCAATCATCTTACATGGCATACACCACGGCGCCCAGAAATCCACGACAATCATCTTGTATTTGTTCAAAGCATCGGCGAAATTTCCATCGGTGAGATGCAGCGGCGAATCCAAATTCCCAATCAGTTCCTTATTCTCTTCCATTTTCTCCTCCGTAGTGGTATGGAGAAAGCAGTTCCATCACAATTAGCGGAAGGACAGCCCCAAAACTTGTGTTTGAGAAAGAGGGAAAGCCAGGTCTTTAAAGGCTGAAAGGGACATATGCGGCTTCATGCTTCTGTCTCCTATGGAGCTCCCCTTTCTTCAAACACTTAGTTTTGTCTATCCCGGAGCGTCGTGCGAGAACCGGCTTTCTTCATGAACCAGTTTTCTTCTCAACTATGAACGGCTCGGACAGGACAGAATACAGAGGTTCAGAATACCTGATGTTGAATATCCCCTGGGCCTTTACCACATCCAGCCCTCTCTGCCGTATCCCATGATTTGGTGGTCAACTGGATTATACTATTTCACCAAAACCCGTCAATTTTTTCTTCACTTTTCTGAAGTTCTGACATAAGAATAGCACATCAAATTCTGATTGTCAAACCTTTCGCAATTCTTCTTCAATTGAAATGAAACTCCATCTTCCGATAACCCAACCA
>DYKC01000159.1 GCA_020722825.1 Vermiphilus sp. | reverse complement strand
AATCTTAGGTCTATGAAAAACTATTATCCTATACCACTATTTTTGGAGAAGAGCCTTTATTTGTTAACATAAACGGTTTTTGCAATGGGGAATCCATTGAAATTCGTTGCAGATGCAGTTGTATATGCCCCCATATTTTCTGCATACAAAAATTCACCCAGTTCCATTCTCGGTAAAAATCCATAAGGATATTTTTTATTATTTGTACTTGGTGATACGGTGTCAAAACCGTCGCATGTAGGACCAAAAATGATGCATTTTTCCTTCTCCCCTTCTTTGAACGATTTCAGCGTGTATATCTGGTGGTCAAAAATCTGGCCGGAGAAGGTTCCGTATATGCCGTCGTCTATGTAGTAGCATATTTCTCCGTGTCTGAATGTCCTTCCTATGACTGACACAACCAGTGTACATGCGTTGGCTACGAGGAATCTTCCCGGTTCAGCAATGAACTCTATATTTTCAGGGAATAGTTTCTTCATCTCCTCTCTCAGTTTTTTCGCAGTTTCCTCAAAGGGGATTACGTTCTGTCCATACTCTTCTACAGGGAAACCTCCGCCGATATCAAGAATTCTTTTGCCTGTTTTTGAGTTTCTTATCTTGTAACCCTTTTTCTCCACCTCATTAAATACCTCGGCTGCAAAGTTCAGGCCATTTTTGTAATTATTGAAGTTTGTACACTGACTTCCTACGTGAAAACTCAGACTTTCCACCAGAAATCCCATTTCAAACGCCTTCACAGCAAGGTCAACAGCATTCTCTATACTTGCTCCGAACTTGGAAGAAAGGTTTACTATAGAGCCTCTGTTCGGGACCTCCAATCTTAGAACAACTCCTGCACTCGGGCAGTGCTTTTTTATCTTTTCCAGTTCATCAAGGTTGTCAAAGGTGACGAGAGGCTTATAGGGTTCAAGTTCATGCAGTGTTTTTATCATCTTGACGGGATGCGCATAGATAATTTTATCCCAGATGAATTCTTGCTGTTCCGATGGTAGAAGATTTATTATGTTTTTGCGAACGAGATGAAATTCAGACAGGGATGCCACGTCAAAACTGGACCCGAGGTCAAAAAGCGTTTTTACAATCAGAGGGTCTGGATTTGCCTTAACGGCATAATAGACCTGTACCTCAGGCAGGTTTTCTCTGAATCTGTTGTAGTTCTTTCTTACCTGCTCAATGTCAACCACAAAGACAGGTGTTCCTCTTGTCTTTGCTATCTTTTGCAGGACGGCACTTTTTGTTTCCGCTGTCATTGTAAATGCCATAGTTCTTCTCCTTATGGTACTAAAAGAAAATTTTTAAACTGCCACGGGTCGGATTTGTCAGGCTTGGATTCGGGATTTTCCCTGAAGAAGACCTTCCGGTTTTTCAGCGGCGTCCAGTCATATGGTCTTGAGATGAACCTGCCCAGCCACGGCTTTGCTATCTTAAGAACATAGTCGTGCGGCAGGTCATCCGGAAGATGCAGCCCTTTTTCCGGATTCTCAATCATCCAGAGTACAGCGCTCACAACTCCCAGCGCCACCTGTATGGTGGTTGCATTCTGACCGGGATTAAGTCTTCTTGCTTCCTTTATGTCAAGGATGCTGCCGGTCCACCATGAGTTATATTTGTGTCCCATTACCAGGGCGCCAAGGATATCTGCTCCTGATACTATTTCCCTGTCATCAAGAATCCTCAACCTAGGCTGCAACTCATAATTTCTGCATCTCAGTTCATACAGAGAAGAAAGGGTTTCGTGACAGGGCATATAGGCATAATGAACCGTGGGTCTGTATACAACTCTGCCTTTCTCCCTGACGGTGAGCCTGTCAGAGATTCCGAATGCTTCCCCGTGTCTTATCACCATACCGATAATTTCTTCTTCGGGTATCCATGAGCGCACAAATGTATTTATCCCCATCTGTGCGAGAAATATCTGGTTTTT
>DYKC01000158.1 GCA_020722825.1 Vermiphilus sp. | reverse complement strand
GGTATAATACAGAGAAGTGGTAAAAAAGGGGTAGCCAGAACCTGAAAGAAGAAAACTGCTTTTGCTTGTTGTCTGTCAATGGCTTATGCTATAATCACTGGGGTAAAATACGTTATGAGAATAAAAAGCGTCTATATATTTTGTTTCACCTTCCTGTTGTATTTTCTTGTCTACCCCCTACTGCACATACTTTCGCAAAGTTTTCTTGTTGACGGTCACTTCACCCTGAACATCTTCAAAAACGCTCTCGGCAACTATGTGGTCAGAAGCTCAATAGTTAACAGTTTCTCTCTTGCCATACTTGTGGTGTTATCAACAACTGCCATAGGTTTCCCTCTCGCTTTCCTATTTGCAAGGTACAGTTTCCCCGGGAAAAACCTGCTCAGACCATTGTTCTTTCTCCCCCTCATAGTAAGCCCGTTTGTGGGTGCTATAGGAATGATGCAGATACTATCAAGATTCGGAAGTCTGAACCTTATGCTTCTTAATGTCGGTATAATAAAAACCCCTATATCCTGGTTCGGATCAGGATTCTCGGGAATATTCATTCTGCTAACGCTCCACCTGTATCCTATAATGTTTTTAAATATCTCCTCTGCCCTTAACAACTTTGATATATCTTCAGAGGAGGCATCCTACAACCTGGGGGCGGGATTCCTGCAAACAATGAGGAAGATTACCTTCCCTCTGCTTCTACCGGGATATTTTGCTGCCGCATCCATCATCTTCATATGGGCACTAACAGACCTTGGAACGCCAATTGTCTTTGAATATAGAAACCTCATATCCGTACAGATATTCAACAACATAAAAGACATAAATACCAATCCTCAGGGCTACGCACTTGTTCTGCTTGTGGTTTTGATAACACTCGTACTATTTGTTCTCACGAAAAGACTGATAGAGAAAAAAAACTACACCACTGGCAGAACCGCGGTCAATGCCGTAGAAAAACCACTGAAAGGGAAAAAACTTTTTGCCTTTTACACTTCACTGGCAGTTCTCATTCTTCTGAGTTTACTACCTCACATAAGCATTATCTTAAGTTCCATTTCGCAGAAGTGGTTCTTTACGGTATTACCGTCTGAGTATACAGGAGGGTTTTACAAAACGGTATTCACACACCACCTGACAAAAACCGGTATATTCAACAGTCTCTTTTTAAGTTCGGCAAGCACGCTGATAGACATAATATTCGGTTTTACCATCGGTTATATTCTGGCAAGAACAAAGATGAAAGGCAGAAATGCACTTGACCTTCTGTCTATGCTCCCGCTTGCAATACCCGGAATAGTTATGGCTTTTGGATATTTTTCTCTCTTTTCAAATACCATCCTTGACCCGAGAAAAAACCCTGTCATACTTCTTATAATCAGTTACAGCATCCGCCGCATTCCATACCTGGTAAGAAGTACCTACTCTTCTTTCCAGCAGTTAAGTGAATTCGTAGAAGAAGCATCGTTTTCTCTCGGAGCGGATACCCTGACCACATTCAAAAGAATAACCTTCCCTCTTGTAAGTCCGGGTCTTTTTGCAGGAGCAGTTCTTGCCTTTTCCTTTTCCGTGTTAGATGTCAGCATCAGCCTTATCCTTGCTGTAAGAGAACAACACTATCCCATAGCAAAGGTTATTTACACACTTGCAGGAAGGGTCACGGACGGCCCGTACGTAGCCTGTGCACTCGGAGTTATAGGAATGGTACTTGTAGGACTCTCCTACTATATATCATCCAGACTTGTCTCAAAAAAGATAGGCGAGTTCTTCCGCATCGGTTAACGACTGGCAGGTTTTCTTACCCTTTTCATTTCCGGTGTAATTATCATCCTTAATAATTCATGAAAGAAGTAACTGAAATTTGCCAAACTCCTTCTCTCTCGTGTATAACAGAGAGAAATTAATTGATAGAAAGGAGGCCCAAAGTGGTGGAAGAGAAAATGGGACTGATGGATTTAG
>DYKC01000157.1 GCA_020722825.1 Vermiphilus sp. | reverse complement strand
CCGGAGGTCTTTGCCCCCTTGAAGGCAAGCATTCTCAAAAGGGCTGAGGACAAGGGGTTTATTGAAATAAATATACACAACCTGAGGGACTTTACAGAGGACAGACACAGAAAGGTTGACGATGCCCCGTATGGCGGCGGCAGAGGTATGGTGTTGAGGTGTGAGCCGGTTTTCAGTGCGGTGGAACAGGTGAAGAAAGAAAACAAAAAAGCAAAGATAGTTCTGACAACTCCTCAGGGCAAACTGTTCACGCAGGATGCCGCTAAAAAACTGTCCAAGGAGAAGGGTCTGATAATTATCTGCGGACACTATGAAGGTATTGACGAACGGGTTGCCTCTATCGTTGACGAGGAGGTTTCAATAGGTGACTATGTACTGACAGGCGGGGAACTACCTGCTATGGTTATCACCGATTGTATAGCAAGGCTTATACCCGGGGTCCTGCCGGATGAAGCACCGGTATATGACAGTTTCCATGAGTACCTTCTTGACTGGCAGTGTTACACCAGACCTGAGGTATTTAAGGGTATGCGTGTACCTGAGATACTTCTCTCCGGCGACCACAAAAAGATAGAACTGTGGCGTAAAAAGCAGGCGTTAAAAAGGACCCAGGAGAGACGTCCTGACCTGTACCAAAAGTATCTGAAGGCAAGATCAGAGTCCTCACAATGAAGGCGTAGAGGTGAAGAAATATACAATAGACATAACTTCGTTCCTGATATATGCAGACTTCGCCTGCGGCATAGATTTGTAAATCTACTGTATGTTATGTGTACCGGGAACGTAGGTTCCCATCCTTTTTCAAAAAGAGTTCGGAGTAAAGGAGCCCAAAATGAGCAAGAGAATTATTGAAGAACTGGAAAAAAAGATTGCACCTGAAAAAAAAGACATACCTGACTTCTGGCCAGGGGACGAGATTACCGTGCATATAAAAGTGAAGGAAGGTGATAAGGAACGGATACAGATATTTAATGGCATATGCATTGGCAGACAGGGCAGTGGAATAAAAGAGACATTTACTGTCAGGAAGGTCTCATATGGAGAAGGGGTTGAACGGACATTTCCACTCTATTCACCCGTCATCGCAAAGATAGAGGTGAACAAAACCCGTCCAAACAACAAACTGGCTCCGCGTGCCAAGATGTACTACCTGAAGAGACGGGACAACCAGAAGTAACAGAGTAGTTTCATCCGTATAGCGGCGTTGGTATCGTTGACAGGCGAAAATGAACAGACGCGAGAAAGGAGATAAAGGTGAGGAGATTGCCATAAGATTCCTGAAAAGGCGCGGATACAGAATCCTTGACAGAAACTTCTTCACCCACCAGGGAGAGATAGACATCATAGCGAGAGACAGAAAAGGGCTTGCCTTTGTTGAGGTGAAGATGAGAAACTCAAAAAGCTGTGGGTATCCTGCCGAGGCAGTCACAGGAACAAAAGCCAGACACATCCAAAAAACCGCACTCTACTACCTTATGAAAAAGAAGATGAAGGATATGCCTTACAGGTTTGAGGTGTTAAGTATCCTTAAAAGTGGCGCCGGGGACTATACCATAGAGATCATCCCGCTTGAGTTTTGAAAATAAAACCATTCAACTGGATTTTCAAAAGGCAATTCAGTTGACAATTCATCTGACAACAGGTATAATCTATAAATAAAAGAAGATACCATGTTTGTTGGAGTTTCGGAACTGCGAACCAGAATAGATGAGCAGGCTTATAAAGAGTTGTTTTACAGACGGCAGAAGATGGAACGGATATGAAAAAGAAAAAGAATCAAAAAAATTTGACAGGAATAAAGGTGTGTGATACATTATGTATGAATGCAACAGAGTTATGGACTTGACAAAAAGAAGAAGGTATGGTATAATAGACTTGACAAAAAGAAGAAGGTGTGGTATAATAGACTTGACAAAAAGAAGAAGGTGTGGTATAATAGACTTGACAAAAAGAAAAGGTGTGGTATAATAGACTTGA
>DYKC01000156.1 GCA_020722825.1 Vermiphilus sp. | reverse complement strand
GGCTCATTGCCCCTTTCTTACCGAGTATTAGAGAAAAATCTCCTTTCTTTACCTCGAGATATTCAAGGTCATACTCTTTCATAAAATCTGCGTATACCTTGAGTTCTTCAGGTTTCATTCTCACTCCTTTTAAAATCCTGCCTCGCCCTCCAAATCCCCTCTAACCCCCCTTTACAAAAGGGGGGATGAAAAATATTTCCTTTGAAAAAGGGGGACCAAGGGGGATTTAGATACGGGTAACATATTCTCCTGTTCGTGTATCCACCCTTACAATGTCCCCGACAGCAATAAAAAGCGGAGTCTGAATGGTAAAACCTGTCTCCAATTTTGACTTCTTTTTCCCACCCTGCACCGTATCTCCCTTATAACCAGGTTCAGTTTCAATCACTTTCAGGTCAACAGTTATGGGCATTTTTATATCCAGAATCCTGCCTTTGTGAAACAATCCTTTTACCTCAAGATTTTCTTTCAGGTAGTTTCTTGCATCTCCAAGAATCTCCTCTGCCACAACAAACTGCTCATAGGTATTGCTGTCCATAAAATGGTAGCCGCTGTTATCACTGTAAAGATATACCAGAGTTATTTCATCAACATATACAGGTGTAACCTGAACGTCAGATCTGAAAGAATCCTGCAGGACCTTGCCTGTCTTTATATCCTTGGCCTTAAGACGGACAAGTCCCCTCCTTTGCTGCTGATGTGTATGTTGCGCACTTATAACAGTATATATGTTTCCACCATACTCAAATATGTTGCCCTCTTTAAGGTCTATCATATCCATAAAGTAACCCTCCCATTATATCCCATAAGGTGTTATTTTATAACTTCGGTCAGGAAAAATCAAGGTTATGCCTGTCTGTTCGCAAGACGCCTTAAGAAATCCTTCTGATTCTCAAACTTTTGTGAAATCCATTTTTAACTCATAACATTTTTCTGAGAATTGCCCAGGTTTCCTCCTCCAAAGGCAATTTCTTTTCTGCCACCTCAATACCCCTTCTCACTTTTTTCTTCCATCCCTTAGGTAATGTATCCAACAATTTCCCAAGTCTTAACCTTTCTCTTCGGTCAGGAACAACCCTTTTCGCAACTGCCGCAATTTGCTTCAGGTCTTTCAAAACCTTATCTTCGTTTCGTCTTCGTTGAAAAACTATAAGTTTGTGAAGTAAAAATGATGCCATAGAAGGAATTTTAATCTTAACACCTTTGGATATTTTAATTTCTGCAGGCTCTTTAAAAAGAATCTCTAAAAATCTAACAGGTTGAGCAACTATTGACAGTTTTTTTATTTTAATGGGATGTATTTCCTCCCTGCCTTTTTCAGGAACAAGAAAGTCTATTCTTAGTCCGGGCTGGTAAAAATAGATGGAACCGTCAGGATAAAATCCTTCCCTAAACCCGATTTCCTTTAATAGGTCGGAAACTTTTATTTCTTTTCCCTTATACGGGAGTGCAATGGCAAAATCCAAATCATCAGTTCTCAATGGAAAAGGACTTACTCCATAATGTTCCTGGTATAGACGGAATGCCCAACTTCCAATAAGTTCTATACTTTCTTCCCAGAGTCCGGACTGATTTAGCGTTTTTATTATTCCCCTGACAGGTTTAAGAAACTCTGCATCGGGTCGTACCCTCAATAATGCAAGCGATTCATCCACTTCTTTAAGTTCCTTTTCCAGTTGTTTCCGTTCTTTCAATTCCTTTCTGATTTTTTCAGGAACCGTCTTGCCAAGATATTTTTGAATAACTTTATTTTCCTTCCGATACTGAAGATAGAAATATCTATGTCCGGATATCATTTTACTTTTTATCGTCCCCTTAGGAAGACAGGCAAGCCGCGAAATAATCTCTCTGCGCTCTTTCTGATAATATGAAGCGTTCTCATCCAAAACGTTTTTCAGAATACTCATATTATAATTTTACCCTACATTATATAAAAAATGAAATTTTGTAGGGTAAACTCATCGGCTATTTTATTGTG
>DYKC01000155.1 GCA_020722825.1 Vermiphilus sp. | reverse complement strand
TTTTTTTCCACCGCCTCTTTTATCTTCATCATCCACATACCTCTTCTATCGCCTCGGCAAGAACCGTACAGCCCTCTCTCACTGCCTCTTCGTTTATGATAAGAGGAGGATTAAGTTTTATCGTGCCTCCTCCCAGTCCCACAGGAGCAAACAACAGAAGTCCTTTTTCAACACACCTGCCCACGACCTGATGTGCGGTCTCTGGGTCAGGCTTCTCCGTACCCTTTTTGCCAAACTGAACAGCCCAGACCAGCCCCTTTCCGCATAAAAACTGTATGCAGTCAAACCTTTTCTCAATCTCTTTCAGTTCTTCCTCAAAGACCTTGCCCATCGCTGCTGCATTCTCAACGAGGTTGTTTTTCTCTATGGTCTCTATACTGCCAAGGGCCGCAGCACAGCACAGAGGGTTTCCAGTATGGGTGCTGGTCATAGCACCGGGTTCATACAGGTCCATATACTCCTTCCTCCCCACTACAGCGGAAAGAGGCAGGGAACTTGAGATCCCCTTGCCCAGACAGAATATGTCCGGCAGTATCCCGTAGTGAAGGAACCCGAACATCTTTCCTGTTCTGCCGAAACCTGCCTGTATCTCATCAAAGATAAGTGCTGCGCCGTGGTCATCGCACCACTTTCTCAGACTACGGGCATAGTCAGACGGCATAAGGGCGGCATTGACACCCTGGTAGGTTTCCGAAATCACCCCACAGACATCTTCAGGGTTCACACCGAGTTCTTTCAGACGCCTTTCAAAAGCAGCAAAACTTCTGTCTCTGCACCTCGGCTCACCAGGAAACGGGACCTGATATATGTCAGGGTCAGGGTGTACAATCCATTCTTTCAGTGCTGGCAGACCACCGAGCATCTGTGCGCCGAGGGTCCTTCCATGGAAAGCCCCCTCAAAGGATATGATGACATTTTTGTTTTTGCGTCTGCCGTATGTTCTTGCTAACTTCATCGCGCACTCCACCGCCTCGGCTCCTGTCGTCAGCAGAAAGACCTTTTTCAGAGGGTGGGGCGAGATGGAGGCAATCTTTTCAACCAGTTGTGCCCTGATGGCTGAGGGGAAACAGTAGTTGTGCAGGAGGGGTTTTTCCATCTGTTCTTTTATCCCTGCAACAACCGCCGGCGCTGAATGACCTGCATTTATCACCAGCACCCCTGCACTGAAGTCCAGCCACTTATTGCCATATTTATCGTAGACATTGATTCCTTCAGCCCTGTCCCATACCACCAGTGGCTGTCCACTCATAGACACCGGTTCATACATCCTCAGTTTTTCAAGAACCGGTATTGATTCCGGGACCGGTATCTCGGTTACAATTCTTCTGTACTTCGTTTCTACATGTGGCACCTTTTTCGGTACCAGCGGGTAACTCTTTCCCATTCATCTCCTCCTGACATTATGCTGCGGGAAACTGTGCGATAAATCGCACCGCTACATGATTACCTTGTCCACATATTCAACTATCTTTTCTATCTCTGCAAGTCTTCCTATGCCCTCTTTCCCGGATGCCAGTTTACCCTTCTCCGGTCCTATGAAATGATAACCGTTTTTTTTGAGTTTTGCAACATTGTCCTGAACAATCGGGTTGTTCCACATCCTGTCATTCATCGCAGGTGCAAGAACCACAGGTCCTTTGAATGCGCATATCACACAGGTAAGCAGGTCATCACATATACCCCCTGCAATCTTTCCTATAATGTTTGCAGTTGCCGGCACCACCAGTATCACATCGGCAAAATCAGATACAGAAATATGATTCTCTTCAAAATTTTCATCTTGAAACATATCAGAATAGACTGGTCTTTCCGAAAGTGTGGAGAGTGTCAGCGGGGTGATAAAGTGAAAAGATTCTTCGGTCATAATTACCTGTACATCCCATCCCTTCTTTTTGAATCTCCGGATAACCTCGGCAGACTTGTATGCGGCAATAGAGCCGCAGACCCCTATCACAATATTTCTTTTTTGGGCAGCCATTTTTCCTCCAAAT
>DYKC01000154.1 GCA_020722825.1 Vermiphilus sp. | reverse complement strand
TTTTTTCAGTCAGTTTCTCATCATCCCAGTCTGAAGAGGTAAGGAAGCTATTTTTACCAAAGTTTAGTGAATTATTCTCTGTGAAAATCCAAGCTAAGAATTTAGTAATAATCTATCTCGTAGGACACAGGAAGAATATCTACAAAATCTGAAATTCTTGCGTTTTCTTATCCTACTGAAAATCCTGCGGCAGACAAAAAGGGGACAATCCATTTTTATTGGTAGCCGCTACCTTAATTAAAAATCACTGAGAACCTGTAAATATATGTGACAAAGTTGTATAATATCTGTATGAAGGAAAATATACGGATAGCAGCCGGACAGATCAATACAACTGTAGGAGACTTGCAGGGCAACTGTGCAAAGGTTTTAAAGTACGTAAAGGAAGCCGCATCAAAACAGGTAGACATCATATCTTTCCCTGAACTTACCATAACAGGATACCCTCCGGAAGACCTTCTTTTGAAACCTAAGTTTATTCAGGACAATCTTGATGCCCTGTCATCACTTCAAAAAAAGATAAAGAACATCATAGTAATCATTGGCTTTGTTGACAGAAAAAAAAATTCTCTCTACAATGCCGCCGCTGTTCTGCACAACGGTAAAAAGGTTGGCGTCTATTACAAGATGCTCCTACCCAACTATGGGGTCTTTAACGAAAAAAGATATTTCTCTGCAGGAACCGAGGTACCAACTTTCAGGTTTTCCGGTATCTCCTTCGGCATCAACATAAGCGAAGATATCTGGCACACTAACGGACCTGTTGAAAGGCAAGCGAAAGACGGTGCAAAGATAATCTTCAACATAAACGGTTCACCTTATCATCTCGGCAAAAGAGAGAAAAGAGAAATGATTGTAAGAGAGCAATCTATCAAAAACAGCATCACGGTATGTTATACAAACCTTGTGGGAGGGCAAGACGAGATTGTCTTTGACGGGAACAGTTTTATTGTGGACAACAAGGGCAATATTACACACACGGAAAAACCTTTCAAGGAGGGACTGCTGATAGGTGATATCTCTTTAGATACAGACAGCAAGGAGGGAAAAGATGCTGTATCCATACCGCACACAATAGTTAAAAATAAACAATACATCTCTGTCAATAAATATGAAAAAATCTCCGAAGAAGAAGAGGTGTATCTTGCCTTAATGACAGGGTTGAAAGACTACACAACAAAAAACAGTTTCAGAAAAGTTGTGCTGGGTCTCAGCGGGGGTATAGACTCCTCCCTTGTAGCGGTAATAGCCGCCGATGCGCTCGGTGCTGAAAACGTCACAGGGGTATTTATGCCGTCAAGATACTCGTCATGGGAATCGGCAAAAGACGCAGAAGAACTTGCAAAGAATACCGGAATAAATTTCATGAAAATACCCATTGATGAAATATTCTCCTTCATTCTTGAAACGCTATCGCCTGCCTTTGCCGGGAAAAAACAGGATGTCACCGAGGAAAATCTTCAGGCAAGGATAAGAGGTACCATACTGATGGCACTGTCCAACAAGTTTAACTCCCTCGTTTTAACCACAGGCAACAAGTCTGAAATGAGCGTTGGCTACGCAACGCTCTACGGCGACATGGCAGGCGGATTTGCCGTCATAAAGGACGTCTATAAGACCCTTGTGTATAAACTCGCACGGTGGAGAAACTCAAAAGGCTACACAATACCTGAAAGGGTATTTACCAAAGCCCCTACCGCAGAACTACGCCCCGGGCAAAAAGACCAGGACACCCTGCCCCCTTATGAGATTCTGGATGGCATACTGAAGGAATACATTGAAAAAGACAGCAGTTACTCACAGATAGTAAAGGCAGGATTTGCACCGGATACTGTAAAAAAGGTTATGGCAATGGTTGACAGGAGCGAGTACAAAAGGAAACAGGCACCTCCAGGAATAAAAATCACCCCGCGGGCATTCGGAAGGGACCGCAGGATGCCACTCACCAACCACTACAAAATCTGACCTGTTGAACCCAATCCTCAGCATGGAACTATTTCCCCCTTTCCGTGTCTAAT
>DYKC01000153.1 GCA_020722825.1 Vermiphilus sp. | reverse complement strand
ATTTTTGAAGGCACCGGCTATATAAATTATGCAGGATATACCGACTGTATCTTCCTTGAGAATAAAAATGTCCGTGTGATACTGGATCCTCATACGGGGGGAAGGGTCCTTGAGTATTCTTTACGTGGGGTAAATTCAATCTACGTAGACCCTTCTCATAACGGGTGGATTTTATACCCCTGGAGAAAGTCTTATAGACCCCTGCGGCGGACGTTTTGACATAGGACCGGAGATGGTCACTCCGAGACATCCTTTGCTGTGGCTGGGTGAATGGAAGGGGCAGATAACCGGACCGCGTTCAGCACGTTTGACAAGCCGTAAGGATGAAGCGACAGGAGTCCAGTTGATCAGGGAGTTTACCCTTGCTGAAAAATCCTCTCGTCTACAGTGTACCCAGATAATAAAAAACGTTTCAATGGAAACAAGGTATTATTTTCACTGGAGCAGGACGCTTGCAAGAGGAGGGGGAATCTGTATTGTACCGGTAAATCTCCACAGCCGTTTTCCAAAAGGGTATGTTACCTATGGCCCCGGACAGGTTATCAACTATATGCCTGCTGACCAGCCCAACGTTGTCGTAAGGGATGAATATATTGAAATTACAGGGGTTCCGAGGAATTGCCGTTAAAAGAGATTGAAAATTTTGTAAAAGCCCATTTTATAAAAACATCCTTCAAAAAATTCGTTTACAGCATCAGGCAACTATAGCCGGCTGAAGAACTATATCGGGATAATTTGCAAATGGGAAAGGCGTTGTATAATAATAGGTATTATGGGTATAAAAGATATTGAATCAGAGAGAATAAGGGGCCTTCCTGTATACATATTCAACGACATCAATGCCAGGAAGTTGAAACTGCGACATGAGGGTATGGATGTTATTGACCTTGGTATGGGAAACCCGGACAGACCCACTCCCGGTCCGGTTATTGATAAACTTATAGAGGTTGCCAGAGACTGCAAGGCACACCGTTACAGTGTCTCCAAAGGCATAAGTCATCTTCGGAGAGAGATATGCCTGTGGTATGAAAGGCGTTTCGGGGTAAAACTTAATCCTGAAGAAGAGGTGGTTGTTTGCATCGGTTCCAAGGAGGGAATTAGCCATCTTGCTCTTTCGGTTTTTGATAAGGGTGATGTTGTTCTTGTTCCCAATCCCACCTATCCCAGTCACCTGTACAGCACGATTATAGCAGGTGCGTCCATATATGATATTCCGCTGACAAAAGAAAATGGATTTATACCAGACCTGACACAGCCTATATACGACAGGTTTCCAAAACCGAAGGCGTTCATACTGAGTTACCCGAATAATCCTACCACGCAGGTTGTTGACCTGAATTTTTTCAAAGAGGTTGTGAGATTTGCGAAAAAGAACAACCTTTTTGTTATACACGACCTGGCATATTCTGAGATATGCTTTGATGGGTATCAATCGCCAAGTTTTCTGCAGGCTCCCGGGGCAAAACAGGTGGGGATTGAGTTCTATTCACTGTCAAAGACATACAATATGGCAGGCTGGCGTGTCGGTTTTGCCGTAGGTAATAAAAATGTTATAGGTGCACTGGTAAAACTTAAAAGTTACTACGACTATGGTCTTTTTACCCCCATTCAGGTTGCCGCCATAACAGCCTTAAGACTGGAACAAAAATATATAGATGAGGTGGTGAATACCTACCGCCATAGACGGGATGTTATTGTAGAAGGTCTGAATAAGATTGGCTGGCACGTTGAAAAACCTAAGGCAACGATGTATATCTGGGCGGAAATCCCTGAAAAATTCAGGGAGATGGGTTCCATGAAGTTTTCAATATACCTGCTGGAAAAGGCAGGCGTGGCTGTCTCTCCGGGTATCGGTTTCGGAAAGTACGGCGAAGGATATGTAAGAATGGCGCTTGTAGAAAACGAACATAGGATTAAACAGGCTGTCCGTTCCCTGAGAAAAGTTCTGCAATAATGCCTAATCGCGGGGGTAAAATGCGCATAATAGGCATTCAGTTATCGCCTCCGTTAACCTCTATTTGC
>DYKC01000152.1 GCA_020722825.1 Vermiphilus sp. | reverse complement strand
TGCTCAATAATTACTGTGATGAGCCTCAGAATCAACAAAGAGATTCTAACAGAGAGAATTCAGTTTGTCAAACAGTTGACTAAAATTAAAATCCTGCCCCGTATTAAATATGTGGCACTTTTGGCGTGAATTTATTGTAATAGATACCCACGGGCATGCCCGTGGGTATCTACTTGACTTATATTTTAATGACACCAAAGCGATATCCCTTTTTTTCAAGCAGAAAATCATATCCGGCTGAACGGTCAATTGAACATAAAAGCCGCTTGGGCTTTTCGTTCACCCAGACTGCCATGATTTCCCCAACGAATATTGTATGGTCACCTGTAGTAAGTTGCCCGGTCAGACGACACTCAAGATTGGCTATACACTCCTGAATCAAAGGTGCCTTTACATACTCTCCCTGCACAACAGATAGTTTTGCCTCTTTTATCTTATCCACATAGCGTCCGCTGCAGGTTCCACAGAAAAGAGTTGTTTCTGCCAGGTCTTCACCCGGCCATGCGAGGACAAACTCTCCGGATTTAACTATCAGGCTGTGTGTGAACCGTGAAGGCGCCACGCTGATGGCCATCATTGGCGGTGAAGCGGAAGTATTCATTTTCCAGCCCAGTGGACATATACTCCGCTTCCCTTTGTATTCAGCAACGGCCCATACAATGCGCTCAGGTCTTGCACAATACTTTCTGAAAATACTCAGGTCTGTTTTTTGCAGAGTAGACATTTTTTACACCCTTTCTCTCTTCTTCATTGTTTTAAGAGTCTCTATGTTTCCTTATGCTCTTTCCATTTAACCACACATGCATTGTTTACGCAAGAGCATACCCGTGAAGGTCAAAAGCCCGACTGTTGGAGCAATAATAGACATCATATCGTTTTTAATTTTCGGCATCTTAGTCCGTTTATTTTCTTGGAGGAAAGCGTTTCTCGGCAGCGGATGGGGACAGAGGAGAAGTAAAACTACTGATGGATTTCTTTATCATTCCCCTTAGATTCATACCATACAGATAAAAATATAGAATCTTCTTTCGTACCCCTCATCTCTGTAGAAGCCTGCCCGAAAAACTCATTAACCATTTTTACATCAATATTGCTTTCCTTTATCCATGCATTTATCTCGTCATCCAAAAAGTGTAGTGCCTTATTGCTCAATCCTCCCGTAAAGTGCCTAACACGCATCATTGATATCATCTCCTTCCAAGTTATTCTCCGGGTTTCTTTCAAGACAGGGAGTTTTCTGTTTTATTAAATATTTATTATCCGCCCTGCTCCACCCTCTATATACTTATCAGGATATAAACTTTTCAGTTCATTCTTATGCCGTGTACAGTGGGTCGGGCAGATTATTTCTAAATCCCTGAACAAGTTAAATTTAGAAAAACTGTGTATCCCTCCGATTATGCCATAAATATTGCCGAATTGCCTGGCTGTATCAAGAATATGAGCCATATCAGGATGAGAACATCCCACCACCAGAACTATTCCCTTAGCAGTTATAACCCCCATACTTTGTTCTATCCCATCAATTTCCCCGGTTGAAAACACATTCTCATGAATCTTAACCGGTTTATCAATAACAGTTATCTCCCTGCCCTCCGGGCCTGAAAATGAAGGCGGCACATAAAATCTGGCATTTTTATTCTCCGCTAAAAACTGAGGGATACCTCCTGTATGGTCCAGATGAGCATGGGAGATAAAAACCTCCTCAATTTTTTCCGGTAATATCTGTAACCTTTTCATATTCCTCATAAGAATTTCCCCGACAGTTCCCGTATCAAACAAAATCTTAGGAGCCCCTTCTACTTCCACCAGAGCAGAAAAACCCGGGTCAGGCTGAAGGTCCTCCCTGACCGCTGTATTATCATATATAATTGTCAATTTCATTGTTATCTCACCTCACTATTCTGCAAAGCATTCCATTCTGTACATGCTTCTTAAACTGCCTTATTTTTCATCTGCACCTGGATATGTTAACTCTGTCAGACACTCCCTGTCAAATGGTCAAGTCCAATTTCTTCTGGAAAAAGATTTCTTTTGTAAGATATCCCTA
>DYKC01000151.1 GCA_020722825.1 Vermiphilus sp. | reverse complement strand
GGCTCCATGTGTAAGACCCGTAAGGGTTTAAGCTGAGGAGTACTAACCGGTCGTGCGGCTTGACCATAATATATTTTCCGTAAAGGGCAGGAGGGTGATAGAAAGAGGCCCCCTGCCCTTTTTTGTTGACATTGTGCCTGGTTCCCGTTAAAATATCAGTATGAAAAGACAAAACTTCTGGCTGGGATTTACCCGAGGTTATCGCAGGTGAGGAGGTAAAACTTTCTGTTTTTATGTCTGATTCATCTGGAGGTACTGTTCCTCTACTTTTTTTGACGGAGGGACAAAAAAGATACGGGTATTTAATGATAAACTTAAAAGAGAAAAAAGGTTTACATTAACCGGCGGCTCTTTCAGAGTTTGTAATAAGAGAGATAGGCAGACAGGAGGCGAGTGAACCTTTTGACATAATTGTGAAGGCTATTGACAAATGGGGTAATCAGGTAAATGGCTTTTATATGAAGGATACTTCGGGAACGGTGGAATATATCAACAGGGATTTTACTGCGGGTGTATGGATGAAAACCGTTGTTATAATAAAGTCCGGTGAACATACAACTTTTGTGGAAGACTGCGCGGGCACCGTGGACGTTCAAATGCATTCTTTGTAACACCTTCAGTTCCCGTAAAACTGGAGATAGTGGGTATCCCTCTTTCCATGATAAAGGGAGAGATAGTTGTTGAATCTGCCGAACTCAATGTAATCGTTGTTAAAAAAGAATAGAATTTTCATTAAAACCACTCAAAATGTCTAAGGGAATAAATTCCTCAGGTTACAGGATAGAGGTTATTTGTGTTGGCAGTGAACTTCTTCTTGACAGGGTTAATACCGACGTCAATCTTCTATCGGGTATACTGGCCAGAGCAGGTTTCAGCATCAGTTTCTGCTGTATTGTGGGAGATGTTAAGGAAGAGATAATAAGAGCTGTTAAGTCTTCTTTGAAAAGGAGTAATGTCATATTTATTACCGGGGGTCTGGGACCTACGTCCGATGATATCACCAGAGAGAGCATCTCAGAACTTCTGAACAGAAGACTTTTGTTTTCTGAAGAGATATGGAGGGATATATGTAAACGGTTCTATGACAGGGGTGTGAGAGAAATTCCGGAGATAAACAAAAAACAGGCATATGTAATAGAAGATTGTGAGGTACTCAAGAATAAAGTGGGGACTGCACCAGGGCTGGTTGTAAGGGAGGGTGAAAAGGAGATAGTGATTTTGCCTGGTCCTCCGGCTGAACTGGCTCCTATGGCGGAGAAATACGTAGATGTTTTGAAAAAAAAGAGAGAAAACAAGTTTTTGCAGATTTACCGTTTTGGAATATCAGGAACTCCTGAATCCATAGTTGAGGAGGCAGTTTATCCCTTTCTAAAGGAGAGAGGTTTAGGATACACGATACTTGCCCAACCGCACATGATAGAGATTCTCATTGTCTCTGATGCAATACCTCCTGAAACTATTACAGATATAGAAGAATATATTAAAGGAAGGTTTGGTTCAAACTACCTTGGATTGAATCCCCCTACCCTTCCTGAAATTGTGGGGAACCTGCTCCGTGAAAAAAGGTGGAAGATAGCACTTGCTGAATCTTGTACAGGCGGACTGGCAGGTAAACTTTTGACTGACATTCCCGGCAGTTCTAATTTCTTCCAGGGCTCATTTGTTGTATATAGCAATCTTCTGAAAAAAAAGGTTTTAAAGGTTCCGAAAACCGTCCTGAAGAAATGCGGTGCTGTAAGTGAAGAGACTGCTTTATATATGGCAAAAGGGGCAAGAAAGGCAGGCAAGGCGGATGTCTCTCTGAGTTTTACGGGTATAGCAGGACCTTCAGGCGGCACTGTAGAAAAACCGGTGGGGCTCGTCTACATAGGGGTTGGACTGCCGAAAAACAGATTTTTCACGTATAGGTTTCTTTTGACTGGAAACAGGCAGATAATAAGAGAAAGGACGGTCTACCAGGGTTTTGACCTGTTGAGAAAGCATCTTTTGAAAGATGCGAATAACTCCTCTCATCAGCAGAAGGTATAGTGGAAAATTAAGGGGGTCGGGTTTGTCAAGGCCACTTTTTAGTATTTAATAAGGTGTATTT
>DYKC01000022.1 GCA_020722825.1 Vermiphilus sp. | reverse complement strand
ATCTAAAAAGGTTTCGCGCAGACAAACAATTTCTTGCATGTGTTTTCATTCTCTACCGACTGACATAACAGGATTTTTAAAATCAGAAGGTATGGTGTATAATTGAGGGATGCAAAGGAAGAAAAGTGTCAGGCGTCAAGAGTTGACCCCAGTAGTTATCTTCGGAGCGGGACAGATAGGCAGGGGGTTTATCGGAGATATATGCAGTGCCTCAGGTTATTCTCTCATATTTGTTGATGTTAACGAGAAGATTGTGGGGATGTTGAATGAGGAGGGTGAATATCCGATATGGCTGCTGGACAGAGAAATCAGAACTGAAAAAAAGATACGCAATCTATCGGCGCTCAATTTATCACAAAAGGAAAAGATTGCTGAAGCAATCGGGAATGTCAGTCTCGTTTTTACCGCCGTGGGAGCAAATAATGTCCCCTCTATTGCCCCTATACTCGCCTCAGGAATTGCAAAAAAGGCAGCGGAAAATCCTGATTCATATCTGAATGTGGTAATTTGCGAAAATCTTCTCGGTAGTTCAAGGGTTCTGAAGAAGGAAATTAAAAAGTGTCTCTCTCCCGAATTTTTACCGTTCCTTGATGAAAGAACAGGATTTGTTGAAACCGTTGTTAGTAGAATGGTCTCCCCCTTATCCGATGAACTTCGTAAAAAATATCCACTTCTGGTAACCGTTGAGCCATATAACATACTGCCGGTGGAAAAGAAAAAATTCAAGGGAGGCATCCCACAGGTTAAAGGATTCTATCCTGTTGAAAACCTGTTTCCATATGAAGAACTTAAGTTGTTTATACACAACCTCGCACATGCCTGCCTTGCCTATGCTGGATACTTTAAGGGGCATACCTATATATGGGAAGCCCTTGAAGACACAGAAATTCACAAACTTCTCAGGGGGGTAATCAGTGAGGCAAAATCCGCTCTTATCAGAAAACATAATTTTGAAACTGCGGAGATAGAAAACTACATCTCCGACCTTATCGGCAGGTTCGGCAACAGGTCACTGGGTGATACGGTATACAGGGTGGGCAGGGATCCACTAAGGAAGATAGGTGCTAAAGACAGGATAGCCGGTGGTATAAAACTGTGCCTCTCACAGGATGTATATCCTGAAAAGGTATGTCTTGTTATGGCATACTGTTTATGTTATAATTACCAGAAAGATGAAAAAGCAGTAAAACTGCAGGAGATTATTAAAGAAAATGGCGTTGTCTACGTACTGAGACAGATTTCAGACATAAAAGAAAATAGGGTTGTAAACGAGATAATGGAGAATTATAATGTGCTCAAAAATGAAGGCGGCAGTTTTAAAGGATATTGAAAAATTGTCGCTGGAAGAGGTCCCGATCCCTCAACCTGGTGATAACGAAATTGTCATAAAGGTGTATTCCTGCGCCATATGCGGAACGGACGTGAAGGTGTATCATCACGGGCACAAACACATAGTTTTCCCCAGAATAACAGGACACGAGGTAAGTGGTACAGTGTTATCTAAAGGAAAAAATCTAAAAGGGATAGAGGAAGGAACTCGTGTTGCCGTCGCACCTGCGATACCCTGCGGAAGGTGTTATTACTGCCGTAGGGGATACCAAACAATGTGTGAAAACCTGAAGGCAATAGGTTACCACTACGATGGAGGATTTGCAGAGTATATGCTGGTTCCCGAAGATGCAGTGAGAAACGGATGTGTCAATAGAATACCGGAAAACGTATCCTTTGAGGAGGCATCTATAGCAGAACCTCTCGCCTGTGTCATTAATGGGCAATCTCTTAGTAGAGTGGAAGTCGGTGATACAGTGCTGATTCTAGGTGCAGGTCCCATAGGATGTTTACACGCGGAGTTTGCCAGAAACACAGGAGCAGGTAAGGTAATTATTGCAGATATTTCCACAGAAAGGGCTGCAGCGGCTGAATTTACTGGAGCCAAAACGGTTGATATGAGCAGCTCTGATATCAAAAAAATCGTAACAGAACTGACTGATGGCAGAATGGCAGACAGAATCATAGTAGCAGTGGGCGCTCCTCAGGCACAGGAACTGGCTCTGGAACTTGTTGCCAGAAGAGGTTCTATAAACTACTTCGGCGGACTGCCGAAAGAAAAACCATACATCAATTTTAACAGCAACCTCCTGCATTATGGCGAATTTTTTGTCATAGGGACACATGGTTCCAGTCCCCTGCATAACAGAATAGCCCTGGACATCATTTCTTCTGGAAGGATAAATGCGAAAAGATACATCACGCACCAGTACCCTCTTGCGGAGATAAAAAAGGGGCTTGCAAAGGCAGAAAACAAGGAGGGGCTTAAGATAGTTATAAAACCGTAACAGTACCCCATGCTTGTCATTATCCAGTTCTATAGGACGAAGCGACGAAGTAATCTCAATGGCACGCTCGGAACAGGTTGCGTAAAATGTACTCGGAATGATGCGGGTGAGACGGAGTAAAAGGAGGGAGAGATATGGGGGTGGACAAGGAACTCGCAAAGAAATTACTGAAGGTGATGATGGAAATAAGGCAGTTTGAAGACACTATAATGGAACTCCTCGCCAAAAACATAGCGGAAGGAGGTTCCCACCTTTATGCTGGGATGGAAGCGGTTGCTGCAGGCACCATTTCAATGATGGAGCCTGATGATTACATTACCAGCACACACAGGGGACACGGACATGCCATAGCCAAAGACGGAGACCTGAAGGCTCTGATGGCTGAGATTCTCGGAAAAAAGACCGGCGTATGCAAAGGTAAGGGAGGTTCACTGCACCTTGCAGATCTCTCTAAGGGAAATCTCGGGGCAAACGGAATCGTTGCAGGAAGTCTCGGTATAGCAACAGGCGCCGGGCTGTCCATTAAGATGAAAAAGACAGGGCAAGTTGTTATCTGTTTCTTCGGAGACGGCGCTACAAACAACGGCATTTTCTTTGAATGTCTTAATATGGCATCTCTTTGGAAACTACCTGTTGTTTACGTCTGTGAAAACAACCTCTACGGGATGAGTGTTTCCGTTAAAAGGGCATCCTCCGTGCAGGACCTCACAAAGAAGGCGCTTGCCTTTGATATGCCGTCAGATTGTGTTGACGGACAGGATGTACTTGCGGTGCGGGAAGCCGCTGGAAAATGGATTGAATATGCACGAAGTGGCAAAGGTCCCAGTTTCCTCGTTGCAAATACCTACAGATATTACGGGCACAGCAGGAGCGACCCGAGAAACTATAGAACAAGGGAAGAAGAGAAATTCTGGCGCGAAAGAGACCCTATAAAACTGTTCTCAAATAAAATGGTGGAGCAGGGCATTCTCACGAATGACGAGGTCAAGGAAATTAATGAATTTGTCAAGAAAGAACTTGATGAGGCGGTGGATTATGCCATTAACAGCCCCCTCCCTGAGCCGGAAGAATTGTATACCGACTTATATGCATAAAATCATAACCCCTCACAGGTAAAGACAGGGGTTCGGCACTCGGAATTAGAGGTTCGGGAAAGATAAAGGCAGGGAAAAGTTTTTCCGAATCCCTAATTCCGTCTTTTAAGAGTTCGGAGTAAAGGAGATTCTGAAGATGAGAGAGATAACCTATAGAGAAGCATTAAATGAGGCACTGCGTGAGGAGATGGATAGGGACCCAAACGTTTTTCTTCTGGGGGAAGACATAGCTATCTACGGTGGAGCGTACGGGGTCACCGCAGGACTCTGGAAAAAATACGGCGATGAGCGGGTGCTTGACACACCAATTTCTGAAAATGCAATAGTGGGTGTCGCACTGGGAGCGGCTCTTACCGGGATGAGACCGGTCGCAGAGATTATGTACATAGATTTTATTGGCCTGTGTCTTGAACAACTCAACAATCAGGTAGCAAAGATAAGATATATGTTTGGCGGGAAGTGCACTGTTCCGTTCACTCTCAGAACAGAGGGTGGGGCAGGAAGAACCCTGGGAGCACACCACTCGCAAAGTCTTGAATCATGGCTTATTCACATACCAGGAATAAAGGTCGTTATGCCATCCACCCCTTACGATGCAAAAGGGCTCCTGAAAAGTTCAATAAGGGAAAATAATCCGGTTGTTTTCATTGAACATAAAATGTTATATAATACTAGAGGAGGTGTTCCGGAAGAGGAGTACACGCTGCCAATAGGAACTGCGGATATAAAAAGAGAAGGCAGAGACGTCACTCTGGTTACATATTCAAGGATGACACTTTTCTGTCAGGAAGCTGCCGCAGTTCTGGAAAAAGAAGGTATATCAGTTGAAATAGTGGATATGAGAACGCTACTGCCCATGGATATTGAAACAATAGTTAACTCAGTTAAAAAAACAAACAGGGTGATAATAGTTGAAGAGGATTGTAAAACAGGTGGTACAGGTGCTGAGATAAGCGCACAGATCACTGAAAATGCTTTTGATTATCTGGACGCTCCTGTAGTAAGGGTGGCAGGAGCAGATGTGCCTATGCCTAAGAGTCCTGTGCTTGAAAAGCTTGCAGTCCCAGACACAGAGAGGATATGCAAGGCGGTAAGAGATATGGTAAGGTTATAAATCATAACTCCCCGCAGGTAAGGCAGGGATTTGGCACTCGGGATTAGAGGTTCGGCAAAGACAAATGCAGGGAAAATTTCCGAATCCCTAATTCCGTCTTTTAAGAGTGAGGAGTAAAGGATAAACAGATGATAAAAGAAGTCATAATGCCCAAACTTGGCGAGACAATGGAAGAAGGGTATCTTGTTGCATGGAGAAAAAAAGAAGGTGAGAGGGTTGAGAAAGGTGAGGTTCTCTTTGAGGTAATGAGTGATAAAACAAACTTTGAGGTTGAATCTTTACACGACGGTTATCTGCGAAAAAAGATTTATGAGCCTTCAGACGAACCAATTCCTGTAATCACGCCTATCGGCTATATATCGGATACTCCTGACGAACCGCTACCCGAAAAAACCACAAAGCCAGCAGAAAAAAAACCTCCCGAAACCCCACCTTCCTCAGAAACCACAAAAGGGGAAAAAGCCTCTGACACCTCCGCTCCATCTGAAAGAATCAAGGCAAGCCCGCTGGCGAAAAAGATGGCGGAAGAGGCAGGTATAGACATTGCTCTTGTAACTGGATCAGGTCCGGAAGGTAGGATTGAGAAAAAAGACGTACTTGGTTATCTTGAGAAGAGAGGACGAACCCCTCACCCTAACCTTCTCCCCAAAGGGGCGAGGGAAACAGAAGGATATGCGGTACAGGAATGGACACCCTTCAGGAAGATAATCGCCAAACGCCTCACCGAGAGCAAAAAAGAAATTCCTCACTATTATTTGCAGGGCAGGTTCCTTGCCGACGAAGTGGTTAAACTGAAAAAACTTAAGAAAGAACAGAATGTTGAACTCACATATACGGATTTTCTTGTATTCATCGGCGCCAGAGCAATCAAAGAGTATCCGTTGATAAACGCGGCTCTTGTGGAAGAAGAAATCAGGGTTTATTCAGCCGTTGACATAGGACTGGCGGTATCCATAGAGCAGGGACTCATCGTGCCTGTATTGAGAGACTGCGATAAAAAAGATATTGTCAGTCTTTCAAATGAACGCAGAGAGATTATTGAGAAGGCACGTTCAAACAAACTCTCTGAAGAGGAATTGAAGAATGCCAGGTTTGTCATATCAAACCTCGGTATGTACGGTGTGGAAAACTTTCAGCCTGTTATAAATATGCCAGGTGTTGCAATTATGGGGGTGGGCAAACTCGGAAAAGAACCCGTAGTAATTGATGACAGACTTGAGGTACATTTTGTTATGAACGTTTCGTTTTCTTTTGACCACAGAATAATTGACGGGGCATATGCGGGGTTGTTCTATAAAAGATTCAAAGAGATGTTTGAAAATCCTGCATTACTTGCATTTTATTAAAACGATGTTTGAGAGAATAAAAGAAGATATAAAGACGGTTTTTGAAAGAGACCCTGCGGCAAGAAATCTTTTTGAGGTATTGACATCCTATCCCGGACTGCACGCTATTTTAATACACAGACTCTGCCATCGGTTGTGGACAGCAGGCAACAAAAGCATTGCAAGATTTCTTTCCCATATAAACCGCGCACTAACAGGTATTGAGATACATCCGGGTGCTGTAATCGGCAGGAGATTTTTTATTGACCACGGAATGGGGGTTGTCATAGGCGAAACAACCGAGATAGGCGACGATGTTCTTCTTTACCAGGAGGTGGTTCTCGGAGGAACATCACTGGAAAAGAAAAAAAGGCATCCAACCATAGGAAATAATGTGGTAATTGGCGCAGGAGCAGTCGTACTCGGAGCAATAAAGGTCGGGGACAACTCCAGGATAGGGGCAGGTTCGGTTGTTATAAAATCCGTTCCACCCAACGCTACGGTTGTAGGGGTCCCCGGAAGAATAGTAGGCGAAACGACAAAGAGAAAGCACATAGACCTTGACCATAACAATCTTCCTGACCCCATAGCAGATGCCTTCAGAATAATAATAGAAGAACAACAGAAACTTGAAGAAAGAATTCACGCCATTGAAAACATGGAAGGTTTAAAGTGTCAGATAGATGCATACTTTGAAAAGAAGAAAAAAGAACTGATAAAGATATTTCCTACTAACAAGGAGGAGGAATGATTAGAAAAAAATACAGTCTGTTTATTTTTCTCGTTCTTCTTTTTTTCTGTACAGGGCTTTATTCTGAATCTGCCCTTCATTATCACACCGTCAAAAAGGGTGAAACTCTTTCTTCCGTTGCAAGAAAATACCACACATCCATTAGTAATATAAAAAGACTTAACGGTCTCAAATCTCCTGTTATCTACCCCAAACAGCGGCTTATAGTCAGAAAGGTTGAGAGTACCCCATCGCGAGAGGATGCAGTCTGGGGGTATGAAGACGTATACTATACGGTAAAGAAGGGGGATACCTTATCTGGCATCAGTAAAAAGTTCAATGTCTCCGTATCATCTATAAAAAATTCCAATAATCTAAAGAGCAACATCATAGTTATTGGACAAACCATTAAAATTAAGGTCCCGCGCAAACTTCCTGATATAGAGACCCCACAACCTATTATGACCGCCACTGCAGAGAAAACATACTACAAAATAAAGAAGGGAGACACACTGGAAAAAATTGCAATCAAGTATAATACCACACCCGAAGAACTGAAACAGGCGAATCTTCTATCCGAGCACGATTTTAAAGAAGGGCAGATAATTGTCATATCATCTCCACCAGTAAAAGAAAGTACGGCATCCGAATCTGAGATTGCCAGAGAAATGAGTCTGAGGAATACTCTGGTAGAAAAATCTTTCAGTTACCTTAATATGCCTTATAAATTAGGCGGCTCAGGAAAATTTTCCATTGACTGCTCAACTCTTGTAAGACTTGTTTACAAGAGTGTCGGTATATCATTGCCCGAGACATCCTACCTTCAGTTTAAAGAGGGTGTGCCCATAAAAAAGGATGAAATTTCTGATGGGGACCTGGTTTTCTTCAAGAGAAAAGGCAGGGTGGGACACGTCGGAATATACATCGGCAATAACCTTTTTATTCATGCAAGCAGCAGCGAAAAAAAAGTTACCATTGCATCCCTTGAAAACTCACACTTCAGGAGAAATTTTGCAGGCGCTCGCAGATACCTGCCTGAAGACAAATCCTTACTTACAAGGAGATTCGAAAATGTTATCAGCCAATGAGGGCTGCAGATGGATGGAATTTCTGTGGAACGGGATAACCACATTAGTGATGGAGAATGACATTATTCGCATGGAAATACTTGTTGACAAGGGAACCGACATAGTTGAGTTTTTACACAAGCCCTCAGACACTGACTTTATGTGGAGAAGCCCCATACCTGTTTACAAACCATTTTCCTTCATTACGACAGCACAGGGTAAATTGGGTAATTTTCTTGATTATTTTCCCGGTGGATGGCAGGAGATTTTTCCTAATGGAGGAGGGCCATGTGAATACAAGGGGGCAGTTCTCGGTCTGCACGGTGAGGTTGCTCTTCAGCCGTGGAAATACTTGATAACCGAGGATACAGCAAAGCATCTTTCAGTAAAATTTTATACTGAAACTTTCAGAACACCGTTCCTCCTGGAAAAAACAATCTCGCTGAGAAAAAACAGTCCCACTGTAATTATTGACGAAAAAGTCACCAATAAATCTGGAGAAGATATGGATTTTATATGGGGACACCACCCTGCATTCGGAAAACCATTTCTCTCACAGGACTGTATAATTAAAATAAGAGGAGCAAAGGTATCTGTGGGGCAGGGAGATGGAAAATCGTTCACAAATCTAAAGCAGACCACGGGTATATGGCCTTTTGTCGACAGTTCAGATGGAACTGAAAAGGTTGACATCAGTATCTGTCCTGCAGAAAACGATAGGGTCTCAGAGGTGATATTCCTATCAGATTTGCAGGAAGGCCAATACGAGATTTTTAACAGAAAACTTAATCTGGGTTTTAAACTGGAATTTCCTTTAGCAATATTTAGATATTTATGGTTCTGGAGAATTGCAAAAGGAAGTTTTAATTACCCTTGGTACGGGAGAACCTACAACATCGCCCTTGAACCGTTTTCAAGCCTGCCAGGTCTTTCGGAGGCGGTCAAAAGAGGAGACAGTTTGAGTTTAGAGCCGGGCGCAAGCCTTTCGGCGACATTAAAAGCCTCCGTAACGAACGGATAAACAAAAAAATAATAATTCATGATGGAAGACCAAAGGAGTTTTCTGAGTACATGGAAGAATATGAAATAGTCATTGGACTGGAAGTACATACTGAACTTCTAACTGAGTCAAAGTTATTTTGCGGATGTTCAACAAAGTTTGGTTCTCCGCCGAACACACAGGTATGCTCTGTATGCGCAGGCTTCCCAGGAATACTGCCAGTAATTAACAAAAAAGCTGTTGAACTCGCATTGAAAGCCGCCATTGCCTTTAACTGTCAACCAGCAAAATTTTCCAGGTTTGCCAGAAAAAATTATTTCTACCCTGACCTGCCGAAAAATTATCAGATTTCACAGTACGAAGAACCTCTTGCTTCCAACGGTTATCTTCTGATAGATGGCAGGAATATCAGACTAAAAAGAATCCATATGGAAGAGGATGCAGGCAAATTAATTCATTCACAGGAGGGAGAAAACGGCTTTTCTCTCGTGGACCTCAACAGAAGTTGCCTTCCGTTGATTGAAATCGTTACAGAACCTGATATAAGAAGTTCTATAGAAGCGGAAAAATTTCTTACATCTCTGAAACAGATACTTGAATATCTGGAAGTAAGTGACTGCAATATGGAAGAGGGTTCTTTAAGATGTGATGCCAACATCTCTGTGAGAAAAAAGGGCGACAAGACCCTGGGAGTAAAAGCGGAAATCAAGAATATGAACTCTTTCAAATCTGTGAGAAAGGCTCTTGACTATGAAGCAAAACGCCAGATATCCATCCTGAAAAAAGGAGGTACTCTCCGTCAGGAAACACGGCTGTGGAATGAATCTCTCCAGATTACTGAAGAAATGAGGACCAAAGAGGAAGCTCATGACTACAGGTATTTCCCGGAACCTGACCTTGTTCCCCTGACCATAGACAACAGGTGGATAGAGGAGATATCATCGCAGATAGGAGAACTTCCTATGCAAAGAAAGGAGAGGTTTATGAAAGAATACAACCTTTCCGAATATGATGCCGGGGTTCTGACATCAGCGAAGGATATGGCGGATTATTTTGAAGAATGCGTGAACCAATATGCAAAACCAAAGGTAATTGCGAACTGGATTATGGGAGACCTGACTGCACTGCTTAAGTTGAGTAAAAAAGGGATCAAGAATTCACCTGTAACGCCTGAGAACCTTGTTCAGATAGTCTCTTTCATAGAAAAAGGAACCATAACAGGCAACATTGGGAAAACGGTACTTCAGGAATGTTTTAAAACGGGCAAAAAGCCTGAGGAAATAATAAAGGAGAAAAAACTGATTCACATCCATGATGAAAAAATCATAAACGAGTTAATACAGGAAATAATCAGAGAGAACCCGAAAGCAATAGGTGACTACAAGAATGGAAAAAAACAGGCACTTTCATATCTTATAGGTCAGATAATGCGAAAGACAAAGGGACAGATAAACCCCGGCATACTAAAAAAGAATCTGCTGGAATATTTAAACAAATTGTAATAAGGGGTATAATAATATAGATTAGGTTTTCGGGGCCCTTAACCCGGGAAAGAAGGATATTATACAATGAAGAAAAAAATACTATTTACCGTTGCAGGATTGGTTTTTTTAACTGTTATCATTGGCGGTGATGCTCGCGTCTCACAGGCCCGAAAACAGGAAGAAGAGATATACAGAAACATTGAGCTCTTTATTGACGCTATGAGAATAGTGCATGACCAGTATATAGAGCCTGTAGATGATAAAACGCTGATATATGGTGCTTTGAAAGGTATGCTGTCACTTGACCCGTACAGTGCATTTCTTGAACCCGAAATGAAAGAAGAACTACAGATAGAAACGAAGGGTGAATTTCACGGAGTAGGAATGGAAATCACCTTGAAAGATGGAATTATAACCGTTGTAAGCCCTATAGAGGAAACACCTGCGTGGAATGCGGGTATAAAAGCCGGGGATAAAATAATAGAAATTAACGGGGAATCCACAAAAGGTTTTACAACCTTTGAAGCCGCACAGAAACTCCGGGGTAAAAAAGGTACTGAGGTTACCATAAGCATTTTAAGAACAGGCCTTCCAGGACTGAAAAAGATCACTCTCGTCAGAGATGTAATAAAGGTAAAATCAATAATAGAGAAAACCCTGGATGATAACATTGGATACATCAGGGTCAGAGATTTTCAGGAAAGAACTGCAGAGGACCTCTCCAGGGTGCTGACAAATTTCAACAGAAACAATATTACAGGACTGGTTCTTGACCTGCGAAACAATCCGGGAGGGCTGTTAACCTCTGCAATTGAGGTCAGCGAGTTATTTTTGCCCAAGGGCAAACTTATCGTTTATACGCAGGGCAGGGAGAAAGAAGATAAAAGTACATCCATAAGTCGGAATAACCTTCAGCGAATTCGCCATAAAGGTAGTGAATCCCTCGATAAAAGTATATTCATAAGTCGGAAGAACCCTGTCTGGACTAAACCGATAGTTCTTCTTTTTAATCAGGGAAGTGCCAGCGCATCTGAAATAGTCATAGGGGCTATAAAAGATAATATAAAGGAAACCGTTACCGTCGGAACGAAAACATTCGGTAAGGGTTCGGTACAGAATCTTATACCTCTTAAAGACGGTTCTGCCCTTAAACTAACAATAGCCCATTATTACACACCCTCTAATATCTGCATTGAAGGTAAGGGGATACAACCGGAGATACAGGTTGAACTGCCTGAAGACAAAAACATAATCCCCGGCGAGGCAGATGACCTTCAGTTTCAAAAAGCAGTTGAGGTACTTAAAAAGATTGTAAAAAATGATGTCAATGGGTAGGTTTGGTGGCAGGCAGGAATTTTCTCCGTTTGTGCCTCTCGTTCTGTTCATCATACTCTGTATTTTGCTGGCATCTATCGGTCTGCTGCGAGAATTCAGAAAAAAAACTCCATATAAGCCTCCGCATAGCATTGAAAAACGAGAACCATCTCTGATAAGAAAACCTATGCCCGTCAGAACCGGTAAATTCCAGATTGCCATGAGGAAACGTATGCCCGCTAGAGCCGGTAAATTCCAGGTCGCCCTGGTTATAGATGACATAGGTTGGAACAAAGAAATAGTAAAAGAAATTGAAAAGATAAAACAGCCTCTTACCCTGTCACTTCTTCCAAAAGCACCTTACAGTAAAGAGATATTTGAAGGGTTGAAAAATAATAACAATCTTGAATTGATACTTCATCTGCCACTTGAACCCCTTCCTCCTTATCAATCATTTGACAGAGGTTTGATTAAAACAGGTATGACCGATGAAGAAATAACGCAGCAGTTCAACGAAGACATCAAATACTTTTACCCCCGGATAAAGGGACTGAACAACCATATGGGCTCCCTTTTTACCTCCGACGAAGAAAAGATGATGGTTCTCCTTAAAGAGATAAAATCAAAAAATATGTTCTTTGTTGACAGTATGACCACAAAAAAAAGCAAAGGCTACCTTCTGGCAAAAGAAATGGGAATAAAGACCACGCGGAGGGATGTTTTTCTTGACAATGAATCAAACCCCGAATATATAGAAAAGCAGGTATGGGAACTTGTTGAGACAGCAAAAAAACATGGCAAAGCAGTGGGCATCGGACATGCAAAAAAAAGCACAATATCGGTTTTAAAAGACATTCTCCCTGAGGTTGAGAAGGAAGGGGTAGAAATAGTACCTGTATCATCTCTCCTTGAATAAACATGCTAATACTTGGAATAGAAACCTCCTGTGATGAAACAGGAATCGGTCTGCTCAAAGGTAGAAAAATACTTACAAACCTGATAGCCAGCCAGGACGATATACATTCTGCATACGGCGGTGTGGTACCCGAACTGGCAAGCAGAGCACACGTTGAAATGATAGATAGATTGTTCAGCAGAGCAGTTGAGTCAGCGGGCATTAAATCTTGTGATATAAATTGTATTGGGGTAACTAACCATCCGGGACTGAAGGGTTCACTTATGGTGGGTGTCTCTTTTGCCTGCGGACTTGCCTACGCTCTCAACATTCCCTTGTACAGGGTCAACCACCTCCATTCCCATCTTGCTGTCAATTTTTTAAATCGGGAACTTGAATTTCCAGCCCTCGGGCTCGTCATTTCTGGAGGACATACAACCTTTTTTCACATAAAAACTCCCGTGGAGTTTACGGCTATCGGAAGAACCCTTGATGATGCCTGCGGCGAGACATTTGACAAGGTTGGACGAATGCTTGGACTTGCCTTCCCCGGCGGTCCGGACATAGAGAAGGCGGCAGAGCAGGGTGATGAAAACAGAATCAGGTTTCCCGTCGCATTGATGGGGAAAGACTCGCTGGACTTCAGTTTCAGCGGTCTGAAAACGGCGGTTCTTTATTATATCAAGAAAAACGGTCTGAAAAATATTCCTGATATCTGTGCTGGTTTCCAGAAAGCAGTCGGAGACACCCTGACGGAAAAAACAAAACGCGCTCTGGTAAAACACAGGGTAAAATCATTTTTGCTCGGAGGAGGCGTTGCGCAGAACAGATATATCAGGAAAAGATTTCAGGAGATGCTGGAAGATAAAAACGTAAAAATTTTTATCCCTAACAAAAAACTCTGCATGGACAACGGAGCAATGACGGCAGTAATGGCCTCCTACCTTGCAGAATACACAATAAAACCGCCCCCACTCTCCATAGAGGTTATCCCCACCTGACAATAAATAGTAAACAAATCTTATTCAACGGAAGTGGTATCAAGTACAGTTTCAGAGTCTGTATCCGAAGAAAGAAATTTTCTTGTTGCAGCAATGTGCTCCTGATAGGTCTTTGAAAAATAATTTCTTCCGTTGCCCATAGAAACAAAATACAGGTAATCGGTTTTCTGCGGATTGATTGCGGCTTTCAGTGAATCAAGTCCCGGATTGCATATGGGTCCGGGGGGCAGTCCACGGTGCGTATAGGTATTATATGGAGATTTTATACTCAAATCGCTTGTTGAGAGACGTGCCTTGGCCTTTCCCAAAACATAAATAATTGTGGAACAACTTTGCAGGGGCGTCTTCTTTTTCAGTCGTTTGTAAATAATCCCGGCTATTATCTGTTTCTCATCATTATACATCGCTTCTTTCTCAATGATAGACGCTACGGTAACGATCTCCTTTACCTTGTTGAAATTAGCATTGCTTATCTTCTGGCCGTACACATCCTCAAAAGTCTCTTTGAACCTGTGGAACATTGTGGCGGCTATTGCCTCAACCGATACCCCGTGGGGGAAAAAATATGTGTCGGGGAAAAACATCCCTTCAAGCTTCTTATTCTCCAGAGCATATTTTATGAACTCCTCATGCTTCGCAAGTTTCTTCTTTTCAAGCAATTCCGCAATTTCTCTAATGGTATACCCCTCGGGAACCGTCACTCTCACAAGCGCAACGTCTCCTTTTATAATCTTGAGGATTACCTTCTTCAGCGGGGTCCTTCCAGAAAATTCATAGATGCCTGCCTGTAATTTCTCCTGTACCTTATATCTGTTGGTAAGGTATAGAAACCAGTCATCGTTTCTTATCACCCCTTTCTGTTCCAG
>DYKC01000150.1 GCA_020722825.1 Vermiphilus sp. | reverse complement strand
TATTGCTTCCGGGACACTTGCAGGTCTCTTTGACATCCTATTGAAGATGTGCTACGCTTTGATGTAACTGGATTTGTCTCAATGAAAATAAATTTGACTTTTTGGAACTAATACATTACGAGTTGAGTAATAGATTCAATGTTCACATGGAGAATTTTGCGGTATTAACCCTGATAGACCTTCCAACGTTGACAACAATTCCGTTTTTACAAGGATATCGGCTGCCATTGAGGTTATCAGCAGGGATATGCCGATTATATTCCCGGTGCATCCGAGAACAATGAAGAATATGTCCGAAACTGACAGTGGAAAATACCTGATGGAAAATAGCAACCTCTGCATTATTGAACCGCTTGGATATTTTGATTTTCTGACCCTTATTACGGTAATGTGCTCAGCCAGAAACGGACTGAACCGCAGATACCACCGCTGTGGGATGGACGTGCCGCAGAAAGGATTGTGGCAGTGCTGAAAAAAGAAGAAAAACAGGGTTGTTTTGAAATACAAAACGGAAACTTATGTGAGGAAAGAGGATAATTGTGTTGTCTGTAATAAAAAGGATGAAAGGCAGGTATCTATCTGGCATATTGGTTCTTCTTTTAATTCTGCTCCAGACATCAGGATGTACTATTAAGATTGAATTGGGGCGCCGCTCTGCAGAGGAAAGTGTGGGAGTAGAAAGAGGACTGGCTTCCTGGTATGGTCCAGGTTTTTATGGTAAGAGAACTGCCAGCGGTGAAATTTATACTGGTAGAGAGTTGACAGCCGCACATAGAAGTTTGCCTTTCGGAACAAAGGTAAGGGTGACAAGACTGGATGATACAGGCAGGTCGGTAGTTGTAAGGATAAATGACAGAGGGCCGCTTAGAGAAGACCGAATAATAGATTTATCAGAAAGGGCTGCAAAGGAGATCGGGCTCAAAGGGGAAGGGTTCACAGAGGTAATGATAGAAACAATAAAATAGTAGATTGCATACCCAGATCTTCTTTTTCTTCTTCACTTTTTATCTGTTTTCCCCCTTTACTCTCAAGAGAGATTGATCCTATTATTTTATAGGATAAAGCGGAAAACTTAAGAGGGGGTGCTGAATATTCACATCTTATGCAGATAACCAAATTTGTGGGTGGGGTGTTGATGCCGCTACCTATTGTCCTTGTTTGCATGGTGCTGGGGCTTATGTTGATGACAAGGGAGGGGAAAAGGAGGCGGGCTGGGGTTACTTTGCTGGTTATTGCTTTGTTTATTTTGTCTGTCGTTTCTGCACCTGTTATAAGCGAAAGGGTCCTGTATAATTTGGAAAATACCTATCCTTTGCTCTCGGATGATATGCTACCTGGGGCGGATTGGATTGTGGTGTTGGGCGGCGGGGTGCGGTTTGGACCGGACAGACCGCCTTCGACGAGGCTTAAGGAAGGGTCGCTTTACAGGATTATGGAAGGGGTGCGGCTGGCCCATAAACTGCCGGAAGCGCGGCTGGTTGTTTCGGGTTTCGAGACGGCCGGGGTGATGGCTGAACTGGCACGGAATTTAGGTATATGCGGTGAACGGATTGTTGTAAACGACAGGCCGTTGAATACCTACCAGGAGGTGCTGGAAGTTTCTAAACTCGTTGAAGAAGGAGATACTATTATTCTTGTTACTTCGGCTTCGCATATGCGCAGGGCTGTCGCGCTGTTTGAGGGTCAGGGAATTTATGTTATTCCCGCGCCCACGGGACATCTTGCTGAGGGTTCGGTTCACAAGCCCTATCTTGTAGAATATCTGCCGAGGGCGGATAACATAGATTTTCTTGAGACTGTTGTACGGGAGCGGCTCGGGTTGGCCTGGGCTTATCTTAACGGATGGACAAGAAAGAGGAAATAGAATGTTTAATTGTAGGTGCCAATGGGCACTTTAAATGCACCATCTTATGGGCAGTGGTAGTACACCATTTTTCTGATACCACCCTCTCTTTCGCCGAGGCTACAAAGGGCGTGCCTCAAGGAAGAGGGAACTTTAGTCCATTTTTAAACCTTAGATGACATATCATCTTATATCAAAAGATTCTCTACGGCAAATACCTGAAGTGATAACCTTGACACAATAAAATAGCCGATGAGTTTACCCTACAAAATTTCATTTTTTATATAATGT
>DYKC01000149.1 GCA_020722825.1 Vermiphilus sp. | reverse complement strand
TATAAGGCAGCATTTTTCCTTGCTCCGAAAGGAGGTATACAGGGGATGGAAATATCATACAACAAAATGTATAAAATAGACAAACTTGAAGCGAGGAAGAGGAGGAAAGCAACGGATTATGGGAAAAGTTAGCCAGAGCACCTAATGGTAGGAAAGGGTAAAAAAACGAGGTCAAGAATGAATCCCGTCTTAAGGTGCTCGAAATAATTGAAAATCTTGCCAGCAAAGGAGCCGAATGAATTATTCTCGGCTGTACAGAATTGCCTTTTCTGATAAAGCAGTCAGATACTGCAATAAAGGTTTTTGACACTACCGATATATATGCAGCAGAAGCACTGGCAACTGCTCTCGGGAAAATCTGATCTACTTTTTTTCTCCTGCATCCGCAGGGGCTTTTCCCTTACCCTGTTCAGAAGTTGGTTTAGGCTTCGGGAAAGAAGCAAGTATCTCTTCTGTTATGTCTTCCCCGCCTACAATAAGCATATTGCTGTCAATAACGTAGTCATAACCCTTTTTCTTCGCTATCTTCTGCACATCGGCTCTCATCTTACTGAATGCCTCTTCCTGTAACTGCATGCCCAACTGCTGCATCTCTATCTGCATCATCTGCTGAGCCGTAGCCTTGGATTTTTCGTCTGCTTTATCTACCTTTTTTTGCATCTCCTGTACCTGTTTCTGGAATTTAGCCATAGCCTCCTTGAAGGCCGGATGTTCTCTAAAGACCCTGTAGGTATCCATTGAAACAATTTTGATTTCACCTGCGCTTGCAGGCATAACAAAACTTCCTGCAATTAACAAACATACGAATGCTACAAAAACTACACCTATAAATCCCTTCTTTCTCTCATATCTTCTCTTCATCTGTCTCCTCCTTTTGTCTCTCAGTTTCATCCTGTTCTCCTTCAAGCAAATTAGTACCCACTTCTGGTACTTCTTCAACACTTTTAAGTTTGGACTGTATCTGCCTTGTCCTTGTACCCACGAGGGTTTCTATGTCTCTGCTTGCCCCATTAATCTTGTCCTGTGCTTTCTTTAGAACATCACCAAATTTATTGAACTCATTCTTGACCCCTGCCAGTATCCGCCATACTTGGCTTGTTCTTTTCTGTATTGCCAGTGTTCGGAAGCCCATATGCAGGCTGTTAAGAAAGGCTGCCAGTGTGGAAGGACCCGTAACAGATATCTTATAGTCCCTCTGAAGAATTTCTATCAAACCTGTCTGCCTTACTATCTCTGCATAAAGTCCTTCCACAGGCAAAAAGAGTATGCCGAAATCCGTTGTGTCAGGCGGGTTTATGTATTTTTCGCTGATATCTCTGGCACACTTTTTTATTGTGTTTTCAACATCTTTTGTTGCCTTTACAACAGTGCCAGGGTCTCCATTAGCATAGGCATCAAGAAGACGGTGATAGACCTCCATCGGAAATTTAGCATCTACAGGAAGATACACAGACTGTTCTCTCCCGGGCAGCCTTATTGCATATTCAACTGTCTCTCCTGAACCCTTCCTGACCTCAACGTTTTTTGCATACTGCTCTGGCGAAAGAACGTCCTCAAGAATATTGCCCAGTTGTATCTCCCCAAGAATACCCCGTGTTTTAACATTGGATAGAACTTTTTTCAGGTCTCCCACACCTGTGGCAAGGTTTTTCATCTCACCCAGACCTTCGTGCACCTGTTTCAGTCGTTCACTCACTATGTTGAAGGATTCGCTCAATCTTTTCTCCAGCGTTGACTGAAGTTTTTCATCTACGGTGGTTCTCATCTCCTCAAGTTTCTTGACGTTCTCTTCCTGAAGCGACTGCAGACGTTTTTCCACCGTTCCAGAAATAACCTCACTTGCATCTCTCAAAGATCTACTAAGTTCTTCTCTTGCTTCCCTTGCGCTTTTCTGCATTTCTTCCCTGCTTCTGGCAAATTCATCCCTGATGAGAGGATCAACCCTATTCAACTGGTTTTCTATATCTCTCAATTTAACAGCAGTATCGTCTTCAGAACCTCCTTTTTTCAAAAAAATCAAAAGAAAAACAATCTGTGCAATGAGAACCGCCGAAAGCAGAATTGTTATCGTCATATCCTGCTATTTTACCACATTTTCCTACGGTATAATAAAATAGAGTTAAGTAAAAGAGAGAAAA
>DYKC01000148.1 GCA_020722825.1 Vermiphilus sp. | reverse complement strand
ATATTTGCCATCACCGGCACGAAAAAAACTTTTTTGGGGTATGCACTTGACACCCTCTGTACCAATATACTGTGATTCATCGGATTTCGGATCTTCCATGGATGTTATGACTGTGCACAGAGCCGAGGGCCACTGCCTGCTCGACCAAGCGATAGAAAAGTTTGCCGCGCCAGTGCGAAGTCCTGCGGTTGAACCGGAAGGTGAAATGGTAACCTCTTTTCGGATAACTTCGTGTCGGTAGCCCAGTCTGGACAATCCCTCATAGTTTGCCCATCCATCGGTCTCAACAGTACTACCCGGTTCGACACCCTCCTTAACGGCCCCTTCCAAGCTGGGACCTGATGCATCTGGTACACGTCTGAGCCGAATCCTGCCAATTTTACCTTAGTGCCAACACCGAAACCCTTCGGGCCAGCGAATCTTGAACAAATACTCGAAACACGCTTCCTCAGTTGCAAACCGTTGTTCGAACTCAAGCAATGTTTTTGGATAGTCCTCTATAGAGGACTATCTTACATCAACACCTTGGGGGTGTCAAGTGTATACGGTACTAAACTTCGGCAAAAATAGATTCCTTACCTCTTCAGACTGGGATGATGAGAAACTGACTGAAAAAAAAGAATAGATATTGTCAAAGAACAAACAACTTAGATTAAATTATGCTGTTACAAAGTAAAAAGACCAAATTTGTCAAAGTTCAGTAAATTAGAGTGGCGAAGTTGACTTGACAAGTTTCTGATGGCTGGGAAGAAATCAAAAATCTGTTATAATACAGTGATGGAAAACGGAACAAAAGCAGACAAAAAGACGGTAAGGACTTTTGCGGCGGCTTCTTTTTTCAATGACCTTGGTTCAGATATGGTTTACCCTGTATGGCCGCTTTTTGTTACGACCGTTCTGGGTGCGAATATGGCGGTTCTGGGTTTTCTTGATGGACTGGGCGATGCACTCGTATCCATATCCCAGGCGGCATCCGGCTACATATCAGACAGGATAAAGAAAAGAAAGGTTTTTGTCTGGACAGGCTATCTCTTCGGTTCTCTGTCAAGGGTCGGGTATGCTTTTTCAAGCGTATGGCAGGCTCTGATACCGTTTCGCATTCTTGACAGGGCAGGCAAGATAAGGGGTGTGCCGAGAGATGCCATTATAGCGGACGTCTCTACACCAGAAAATAGAGGAAGAAACTTCGGCTTCCTACGTGCGGCGGACAATCTTGGGGCTGTCTGCGGAATACTGGTATGTATTTTCCTTTTCAAACTTATAGGTTATAGAAACCTTTTTTTATTGGCGGCAGTTCCTTCAGCAATAGGTGCAGTTCTTATTATATTCCTCGTGAAAGAAAAAAAGGCGAGCCCGGGAATATACAAGGGAATCACCCTAAAAGATATTGACAGCAATTTCAGGCTGTTTCTTCTCCTGAGTTCCTTTTTTGCACTGGGTTCTTTCAGTTATTCATTTCTTCTTATTTTTGCTAAGACCTCAGGGTTTATGGTATCCTTTATGCCTGTCTTATATCTGGTATTCACATCTGTGGCTTTTCTTGTGTCTCTACCCTTTGGAAGGCTTTCCGACAAAACAGGCAGGAAGGCGGTGCTGATGCTCTCATTTTTCTTCTGGGTATTTGTATGTCTTTCCTGTATATTCCTGCGTACCTCCTGGGCGGTTTTTCTGACCTTTGTTTTATACGGACTTCACAAGGGGGCGATAGAGCCTGTCCAGAAGGCGTTCGTTTCCGAACTTGCGCCTGCAAGGTTTAGGGCGAGTAGTCTCGGCGCATTCCAGATGGTTACGGGTTTGTGTGCACTGCCGGCTTCTTTAATTGCAGGTTTACTCTGGGATAAGATGGGGTTGTCCGTACCATTTTACCTTTCGCTTTTCTTAACTGTGGTTGCGATAGGGATGTTGCTGTTTGTGAAAGAGAGGAGATAAGAAATTCCCTCACACCTTCTTCTGTTGAACAAAAAACTCCTGTGAAAATTTCATATGGATTTGAAATCAAAATTAAGATAAAATTGTAGTCTATCGTTCATAGTCTGAAGAAATAGGTACATTTTATATAAGTTTTATATAAGGGAGGTAATGAACAATGGGTGCGCCGAGTAAAGCGTGTTGGTTCGTGTTGGTGGAAGTCCGACTTGGG
>DYKC01000147.1 GCA_020722825.1 Vermiphilus sp. | reverse complement strand
AGGAATTCGGAAAAACTTTTTCCTTCTTTTGTCTTTCCCGAACCTCCAATCCCGACTCCCTAACCCCTGTCTTTTAGTGAGGGGTTTACAATTTATCTTCTAAATACCCTTTAAGTTCCATAAGATTGTCAAATAACCTTATGCCCTCAAGTTTCTCCATGTCCTTTTTCAAAGATGAACCTGTCGTGACTATGTAAGTATCTATCCCGGCATTCTTCCCTGTAAAATAGTCTATGTCCATATCCCCAACGTAAAAAATCTCGCCTCTGCTTTGTACGCCGAAAAAGTTCATTATTTTGACGAGCATATCTGGATGTGGTTTAGAGTTTTCTACATCGTCCGCCGTAACTATTATATCAAAGTATTGTCTGATATTCAACTTACTCAATAAGGTACTAACGGAAAATTTTGCCCTGTTGGTCGCCACTCCAACCTTCAGATTTTGTCTTTTAAGAAACGTTAACAGTTCTTCACATCCGTCCAGCAGTTTAACATTTCCATCAAGAAATCCTATATGATTTTCTCTGTAGAGGGATATGAGAGGTGTGACATCATCTTTTTTAACGAACTTCCCGGCAAGATTCGCATCTCCCCCTCCTACAGATCCCCTTACCACTTCATAGGGAACAGGGGGATAACCGAGTTTTTTTAGAGAAAAGTTAAGTGTTTTTGCTATTGCGTCATATGCGTCAAGCAACGTTCCATCAAGGTCAAATACCGCTATTTTTTTATCCATTTTGGGTTATAAGATACACTAAACCCTCGGTAATGTCAACCGTCTAATATACTGTATAGCAAAAGAGCGAAATCAAATCTCCTCACAATTAGAGCGTAGCAAAGGAGAGTTCGGGGTAAAGGGGTGAGAAAAATGAGAAAAATGGTACTGATACTCACAGGGTTGGTTATACTGCTGTGAATCACTGGAACTTCACTTGCTTAAGAGACAGGTGAACAAACACGTATAGGAGAACGCCTGAGAGAGGCGTTGCAGATAAGGCAAGATGAGAGAAATAGAAAAGAAAGTGATAGACAGTGATGCTGAGTTACAGAGTATAGTGGAACAGATTAAGAGCCTGCACAACCAGTTGAGAGAGCGGTTGGAGAACAAACTGGTTGGTGACACAGAGTATCAAAATCTTAAAAATAAACTCAAGACCATGCAGGAAAAATGGAAAGAGAGACACCCTAAAATCAAAGAGCGATTCCAACAGTAAAGCAGAATGAAAACAGGAAGGGGACAAAAAATCCCTTTCCTGTTTTCATTTATTGTTGTATCATATCTATATGTTCACAGGATTGGATGTAACCATTTCTATTATTATTGTAAGTATGGCATTATTGGGCTTTGTCAGAGGATTTGTTGGCTGCATTGTTGACCTTGTGGGCATTACGGGTGGCATATCACTGGCTTCTATTGTCTATAGAGCACCTGTAAACCTCCTGTCAAAATTTGATATAAAGGGGGATGCTACTGAACTGGTGTGTTTCCTCACAACCACGTTTTTCTTAACCCTGGTTATCATACTCACTTTTGAGATATTAAGAAGAAGGGTTTACATTAAACACATAATTGACCGTTTGTCTGGAGTTTTCCCAGGTATACTGGAAGGAGTTATTTTATCCGCCCTGCTCTTTGTTATAATGAGCATTTCTTTCAATTCTGCTATGGAAGTTCAGCAGAGCAGGTTAGCCGGATATATCCTTAAATTCATACCACCTGTTTATGAAAAAACCGACAGAATAGGAGTTAACATCCCCAAGATGGTTTATCTACCAAATAAATATGTGGATGAATTTAACCCCGAAAACAAGGAAATACACTTCAGAAGGATAAACTTCTCTGATTTTGAAGGATTTACCTGTATGGAATGCGGGGGCAAGGTAAAATTTGAAGGCTATTTTCTGCACATAGGGGCCTCAATGGTTCCAAAGGTTGTATGTGAAAAGTGCGGCAGGATATCCTGTGGCTGCCAGACCTACGAAGGATTTCACAGGATATACGGCGTCTGTCCTGTAGAGGTAGCAGAACAAGAGAAAATCCGGTTTGATTGCGGTAGGTGGCCTAACTATAAGATCATCACTCCCAGGGGGCCCTGCCCCATTGACGGTAATACACTAAAACTTTGGGAGTAGATCCCCTCTTTTCTC
>DYKC01000021.1 GCA_020722825.1 Vermiphilus sp. | reverse complement strand
CTTCCATATCAAGTTTTCTGAGTATCTGTCTGTATTGCCTTATCAATAAAGAAACGTTACTTTCGTTTATTACCTTACCGGAAAGATGACGGGCGATTGCAAAATCAAAAGATGGGTTTTTAAATGAAATTTTTTTATGGGCAAGATAGGTTATAAAATTCTTCAGGTTAAAACCGTATTTTTCCGTTTTCTCATCTTCAAGCAGTTCCCTGTATTTGTCCGGGCTGGATTTAAGTTCATCCATCCTGACCGATTCTCCGTTAGAAAAGGTTAACAGGTCCTCCTGCGAATATAGGTTTGTTATAGAAGGATTCAGTTCCTTTAATTGCCCGGCAAGTTTCCTGAATTCCAGTTTTTCAAATGTTTCAAGCAGTTCCCTTATGTGGGGGATAGATATCTTTATATTTTTCAGTTTTACTTCTAAATCAACGTTCCTGTGCAGAATTGCGAGTTCCTTGCTCAAAATTGCTGTTTCTCTACTTTCCAGCAGTTTTTTCCGGATTTTTTCCGAGTCTATGGATTGAAGGTTCTCTAAAAGGTTTTCCATGGTTCCATAGGTTTGAAGGAGTTTGAGAGCAGTTTTTTCTCCTATACCGAAAACACCTGGAATGTTATCTGATGGATCTCCTGCAAGACCGATTATGTCAGGTATCTTTTCAGGTGAAAGATTGTATTTCTTTATAAAATCCTTCAACTGGAAATATTTCCAGCCGGCAGGGTTCAAAATAGTCACGTTTTCATCAAGAACCTGCATTATGTCTTTATCCATTGTCACAATAACGATTTCATATCCTTCCTTTTTGAATTTCTCCGTCAGGGTTGCGATAATATCATCTGCCTCATATCCTTCCTTTTCAAGGTACTTAATGCCGAGCAGTTCGGTTATCTTTTTTATTAAAGGCAGTTGAGCCACAAGTTCATCAGGCATAGGTTTTCTCTGTGCCTTATATTCCGCAAAAGCCTTATGTCGCATTGTTGGTCCCTTAAGATCAAAAAAGACACATATATACTCAGGCTTTTTGTCTTTCAGGATTTTCAGAAGCGTGGTGGTAAAACCGTATATTGCATTGGTGAGTTGTCCGGAAGAGGTTCTTAAGTCTCTGATTGCGTAAAAGGAGCGGTATATAAGTGCACTTCCGTCTATAAGATATATTTCTGTCATTGCGTCAACCTAACTGCAATAAGTTCCATTTCCGTATCAACAAAAAAAGGTTTTTCTTTGTCTTTGAGCATCCGGAAGTCCGGAATATATATGTAACTTCCAGGTTTTTCAATCCTGTAAAGAAAGTCATACAACTGTTTCAATGTGATATCTTCCAAACTCAATCTTAACCGTTCAATTTCAAATCCACCTTTTTCTGATGAGGGCATCGGCTGAATACCAGCAACGTTTTTCTCAAGGGTCTGTTCTGTCAAAAGAGTGCCTGTGTATGAGAAAAGAGAAAACCCTTTTTTTGCCGTCTTAACGGTATTTTCACGTTCCCTGGTTGTTTTTTTAGCATATTCCAGACACAATTTTTGAAGTGTTTCAAAGTCGGACTTTTTATCAGAGATGACCTGGTTTAATGAGATGAGCCTGTTTTTTCCGGGTATGTAAACAAATTTAATCTGTATAATGATTAAAATGAGCAGAAGCACGGTAAAAAATTTTTTGTTGTCCATTATTTATTTATCCCGAGTGTAATGTTAAAATTGACTCTGTCTCTGGCATCAAAAGAAATCGTTCCCATATTGTTAACGGTAAAACACTTTGAGTTTTCTATATTTCTTTTTATGATTTCCAGAGAAGTTAGAGAATCTGTACTGCCAGAAATAGTCAGGCTATTTCCAGCAACGATAAACTGGTCTATGGAGACACTGATGTTTTCCGGAACAAGCATGGTAATGTTTGCCATAACCTTCAGTATGGATGGATAATCTGATATTATTGTGTTAATATCCTTTTGTTCCAGGAGTTTTTCCTTTATCTGCACAAGAGGGTTAACTATCCTTTTAACATCAGGAAAGACCGCTAGAAATGTCTCCTCCATTTTTCTGTTCAGTTCATTAATCTCCCTTTGTTTTGATGGAATATGAAAATAAGGGAAGAATAATAGAACTGAAGATACCAGAAAGAAAGCGAATAAAATTATCTCATATACAGGAGTCTTTTTTTTCCGCTGAGGTTTTTTGAGTTGCAGAGGTTTTCTATATCCCTTGAGGGTCAACAGGCTGTGAAAAAAAAAGGGCTTATCTATCCGAGGGAAACTTATGTCCTGAACTTTTTCCGCTTCTATACCAACATCCCTTATGATATTTTCTTCAACAAAACGGTATACAGGAAGGTTTTTATGTGACAGAACACCGGATATCAACTCCTTTACCCTGTCAATCTCCGCGGTCTTGAAATCATATGAATAAGAACCTGTGAAAACGCCTTCCTGTGTGAGATTAATCAGTATATATCCCTGGATGCCGTAAATACCAATGTGGCTTTTTTCTATGGCATTCTGTTTAAGAAAAAGGTGCAAGAGATGAGTGTCGGAAAATAAAAAAATTTTTGAATTGTATTTTTTGGCAAGTCCTTTCCAGAAATCATAATTTGTATTTTTTACTGCATAAACGGTAACTGAAGTTTTAGCTTTTCCTACAGGGTTAAATTCAATGGAGTAATAATAATTTTCAGGAGTTTCCGGCAGAACGTTTTCAAGTTCCTGAAAAAGAACAAGTCGGATGTTTTTCCTGTTTGTAAACGGAAACTCAAGTTTTCTGAAGATTACCTCGGGCTTGGGAAGTATTACGTTTAAAACACCCGGTATATTTTCTGAGAGAAAGTTTTCAATCTCTTTGTGCGTAAATATCCCCTGTCTTTGACCACCTGCATCATTTACACTGTATATAACGCTGTTCTGCATAAGATACAACGTAACTGTTCTCATCTTACTTCCATCCTCACGGTATTCATATTTTTGTCTTTTTGTTCTATATAACCCCGCACTTGTTTTTGTCTTCCCCTACTGTCAACAGCACTTGCCTCTATCAGAAAATATCTGCTTTTAAATACAATAACTCTTTTGTTCTTAAGATAGACCTCTTTGTTTACCTGGGTTATAAAGCCCATTTCTATTGGCCTATTCACCCTTTCCATGATAATTTTGTCTATCTCTGCTGTCGTAAATCCAAGGGCACCCAATATCTCGGGAGGACAGGTATTTACATTAATTTTACCATCAGAAAAGGAAGTTAGAAAATCAGTTAATCCTTTTATGCCATTTTCAGGGTCTCCAAAAACTATTTTGTTGTTGAAATCTTTTATAAGTAGGATTTCTTCGCGCGTATACAAATTTCTGTTAGGCGGCGTGTAGGGTGTACCTGAATTACTGTAGTAGAAGGATTCTGCCCCGCCTGGTCTGGTCAGTCCGTCTTCGTCTATCCAATCAAGGATTGAGGCGCTCATTGTTTCGGGATATCCTGCAACAGTAAAAAATCTTTTGAATATCTCCAGAAGCAATGTATTTACCTCTCCTTTCCTGCCAAAAATCTTGTTCGGATTAATCTTAGCGTTTTCATCTTCAATTTTTACAAGCAGATGTATACCTTCTATTTCAAATTCTTTTTCCGTTATGGACGGATTTTCCTGCTGATTGATTATTGCAGTATTCGTCCTGTCCACCCTGATTATTTCCTTGCCGATTTCAATTCCCATTTCTGCAATGTTTTCAAGGAGCATATCCTGCTTTGCACCGGCAAAGAAGTTTATGTAGTCTTTTGATTTACTCTGAAAAAATATAACCAGAGTACATATTGCTGTCGTGAAGGCCAGCACCAGTATTAAGGCTATCCCGTCATTTTTTCTTTTCCGTATCATTTTTTTCTGTATAAAGATTTACAGGGAAGAAGATTTTTTCACCGTCATAATCAAGTTCAATAGCAACTGCGGTTATCTTTTGTAGATCCAGTTGAGATGTCCAGACCTCGCCATCGTAAAAAAGAAAGTTAACTGCATCAATATCTCTTAGAACCGGATATACAAATGAATATCCGTCAAGAAGGTTGTGCTGATTTCTGAAAAGAGTTTCACGTCCATCTCCTGAAATTTCAGTAAAGTACGTTATCTTTACAGGATAGAGATTTGTGGGGTCTTTTGTAATGAATGACAGTTCCCTGCCGTCATAGCAAAAATCAGCATCTTCATAGCTGCATATCGCTGATTTTATTTCTTCGCTAAACCCCTTTAAAAACCTAAAGACAATCTCTGAAGACCGCATTCTGTCCTGCAGTTCTGCTGTGTTTTTACTTATAGAAAAAAAGGTTGCATAGACCAGGCTGAAGACAAGGAAAATAAGAACCGTTGTAATCAGTATTTCAATTAAAGTGAAACCTTTTTTCTTTTGTAAGGTACTCATTCTATCCTTTCAGCCGTCTCTTCTTTTATGATGCTTAAAAAGGGCGTGAGGGTGGAAAACCTCAGGTTTCCTGAACCTACTGTGAGTCTGTACGGCGTAAAAGTGATACCATATTCAGTATCTCTTACGCTTGAATCCGAGAGTTCCAGAGACCATTCATATTGCTCAAAGGGCTCATTGAATTTTCCACTTTGCTCTCTCTCTTCTCTGCTCTTTTCCGTCTTCAGTTCTTCTATCTTCAACCTTGACAACAGGATGATGTTCTTCTCTTCAGTAATTATCTGGATATGTCTGAGGGATGACAGGTATGCCTGTAATGATACTATGGATGCCACTGCAAATATTGCTATTGCAATCAGTACCTCAAGCAGGGTGAATCCCCTGTCAGAACGAAATGTACTCATTGAAATCTATCTCTCCTGTGAATATTTCAGGTGAAGACAGGTAAGGGTTGATAAACAGGGTGTAAGAATCATTTATTTCAGGGTCAAGCATTGAAATCAATCCGAATTCTTTTTTCCCATCAGGCATTATCAGAAAAGATATTCTGCCGGAAAAAACTTTTTCTCTGGAATTCTCGGCGGATGTAAATAACAGTCCTGTCTTAACTGGTGCGGTTTCCTGTTCTTCTCTACTGGTGCTACCATCGGGGGCAGTTGCTGCAGCTTCTCTCCAGAAGGTATGTGTATCAAGGTCTATCCAGAAAAAGACCTGTGTGTTATTTTCCTCTGAATATTGTTGTGCCTGCCGGAGTGCATCCGCAAGTTCAAGAACCTTCTTATTTTCTCCAGCAGGTAGGATGTTCTTTACTGTAGGGGATGCCAGATAAAAAAAAATCCCGCAATTATTATTACCAGCATTAGTTCTACGAAAGTGAACCCTTCAGGATTAGATTTGTGAACTGGATATGTCAGCATCAGGACCTTTGCCTCCTTCCTTGCCATCTCTGCCAAGGGAAATAATTTCAAAGTCTTCTCCTGAACTCCCCGGACTTAAGTATACATACTCGTTTCCCCACGGGTCCCTCGGTAAAGACGACTTTTCAAGATATCCGCCTTCTCTCCATTTGTTTGGAATCCTTCCGGAAGTTGGTTTTTCAATGAGTGCCTGTAAGCCCTGTTCTGTCCCGGGGTAAAAGCCGTTATCAAGATAAAAAAGTTTCAGTGCAGACTTAAAATTTTCCATCTGTATTTTTACAGCAGTTATCCTTGCATCATCAATTCTGCCGAAAAATCTCGGCATAACAATCATTATAAGAATGCTGAGAATAACTATAACCACCATTAACTCTATAAAGGTAAATCCTTTCTGTCTGTTGTGCCGGGATATAATATTCATATTCTTTACTCCTGACGTGCCCGCTCTTGGATTGAGTACTATCTTCACCCTTCCATTCTTCTACTGAAACTCTGGATGACTCCCGCCAGAGGGAGGCTAAAATAGTTATTGCTACCGTATTGACTGGCTTATCTGAAAGATTGGAAGGAGCACTGCAAGTACAATAGTTCCAACCACGCCCCCCATAAAAACAATCATAGCCGGTTCAAGAAAATTAACCAGTCTTGTTGAACTTTGTGAAACCTCTTCCTCATATATTTCCCCTATCTTGTCAAACATTTCCGGCAGGGTACCACTTCTTTCTCCAGCGGTAACCAGTTGTGTGACAAGATATGGAAAATGCTTGTTGCTTCTGAAAGAGGCAGAGAGCGACCCCCCTTTTGACAGAAGTTCTGTGATTCCTTTTATATCACTTTTTAATGTCGGGCTTGAAATCACCTGACTTGCAATATTTAACGACTCTATAATATCAACCCCACCATTTATAAGGGTTGCTATTGTCCTTGTAAACAAAATTATTTCTTTCTTTATCAGGAGATTATTGAAAAATGGGATGTGGAACCTTGCAAAATCAATTATTTTCTTTCCCTGCTCCGTGGAGAAAAATTTTTTGAGACTATAAAATAAAACTATAAATCCCAGGGCGATGTACAACCATCCTGTTTTGAAGAAGCCGCTTATCTTTATCAATATTGTTGTTGGAAGCGGGAGATCTATATCTATGTCCACAAATATCCTGGTAATTGTCGGGATTACGAATGACAGAAGAAATATGAAGACTGCGACTGAGATAACCAGCATAAATGCGGGATAACTCATAATGCTTCTGATCCTGTTTTTGAAGTTCTGTTTCTTTTCAAGAAAATCCGAGATTCTTAGAAGTATTTTATCCAGTGTTCCTGTTTCTTCACCTACCCGCACCATTGATACAATCACTTCCGAAAAAACTCCCGGAAAATCTTTCAGTGCTCCTGAAAAACTTTTACCCTCCCGTATCTTTTTCTGTATATTTTCAAAAATACTTTTTAGTTTTCCTGCCTTCATCTGCGATGTGACACCAGTAAGACATTCATCCAGAGGAAGTTTGGAACTTACAAATGTTGCTAATTCTCTCATTGCAAGAACAAGGTCTACCTCTTTTATCCCAAGTTTAAAAAACGGCAAAGAGGATACCTTTTCTGAAATTTCAATAATATAAAGTCCTTTATCTTTCAATACGGTCTTTACCTTGTTTGCATCTTCTGCCTCTATTCTACCGGAGACCTTTCTGCCCTGTTTGTCCAAACACATATATATATATGTATTCATTGGCTGATAATTACAAACCGCATTTCATTGTGTGATGATCTCGCCTTACTGCCGAGAATAAAATTACCTGCGGTTGCACAACAGTATAGACTAAAACAATCTTTTATTTTACGGCTTTAGCCTGCTTTTCATATTCAGACAGAACCCTTTCCTGTATGTAATCGCGGAACTCTGTCTTGATAGGATGAGCAAGGTCTCTATGTTGTTGAGAAGGAGGAAGTTTTTCCTCGTCAACTGGACTGAGAGCAGTTCCGCAGGACCCGCAGAACTTGTTTGAAATGGCATTTTTAAAACCACATTTCGGACAGTCCCTCTGTATTTTCTTGCTTGGCATCGCAACGAAAAGACCATTTTTACCCTCTATTATTCTTATATCTGTTACGACAAAGACATCGTCAAAGGTCACTGAAGCATATGCTCTTAATCTACTATTGGGTTTTCCCACAAGAGAAATTCTGGTTTCAGTAATTTCCATCTTCTCCTCCTTTTCTAAAAAGTTTGTGTGCTCTCAACAACATAATTCTTCCATCCTTCAATTCTCAACATGTGAATTTTCTCTTCTGCTTCACACCTGTTTGAAAAGACGGAAAAAAGAGAGCCACCGCTTCCTGATACAAAGACTTTTTTTCCTGTTTTTGCCTCTAAGAAATCCCTCACCTCCTTTGCTTCTCGGTATAAACTGAAGTAAGCATTAGCCAGTTTATTTTCAGCGTTATCTTCAATTTTCCGGATATCTCCGGCAATGATGCCAGCATTTAAAAGTTTAATTTTTTCAGCCGTTTTTGTCAAATTGCCTTTCAGTCCCAGAGCATCAAAACGGGCGTAAACTTCTTTCGTGGAAACACTGAAAGGAGGCACTGTTATGAAGTATGCCAGTTTTTTTTGGCCGGTAACCCTGCTGATTTTTTCTCCATATCCCCTGATGATACACCGCCTGCCGTACAGAAAGAGTGGAACGTCCTTACTTATTTCACAGCCGATTTCAAGAAGTTTTTTCTCAGAGATGGAGATATTCCAGAGTTTTACGAGTGCCTTAAGTGTTGATGCGGCATTTGAACTACCACCTGCCAGTCCGCTGCCCATGGGTATCTTTTTGAAGACTTTTATACGGGCGCCTTTTTTTATGTTGAACAGAGACTTCAGCAGATGAGTACTTCTTGTAACGGTATTATCTGTCGGGATGTCCATTAATGGATGAAAACTTATTTTTATGCAGGCGGATTTTTCTATCTCAATAATATCGCACAGGTTGACTATATCCACCAGTGACACCAGTCTGTGAAAACCACTTTCTAGTCTTCCGATTTCCAGAAAAAGATTAATCTTTGCTGGTGACAGGATTCTTATCATTTGCCTTTTTATCTACAGGTGTTTTTGCCACTTTGACTAAGGCAGGTCTTATGACCTTTCCGTGTAGCAAGTATCCACTTCGGATCTCTTCAATAATTGTGTTTTCTTTCTGTTTGGTGGTTTCAACTATTTCTGATGCTTCATGGACACTGGGGTCAAATATCTTGCCGATGGTTTCAATCTTTTTTACGCCGACACTTTCAAGAAATTTTGTGAGTTCGCGTTTCAGCATTTCAAGACCTTTGTGTATTGTTGCCGAAGAAAGATTTTTCTCCATCTGTTTTATTACAGATTCAAAAATATCGTCAAAAGGAAGCAGTTGCATAACCAGACTTTCAGTTCCGAACCTGAATATCTCCTGTTTTTCCCTTTCCGTTCTCTTCTTATAATTGTCAAACTCTGCTGCAGTTCTCAAATACCTCTCCTTGAAGTCAAGGATGCTGACGTTCAACTTTTCCACATATTTTTCCAGTTCTTTTAATTTTCTGGACTGTTCTTTCAGTCTGTTCAGGTCATGCTCCTTTATGTGAATAATATTTTCTTTTGAGGTTTCCTGTTTCTCTTTCATCTTAAACTCCTTCAGAGTGTCAGTGAATAAATCCCATCCTCCAAGGAGGCCAATAGATAAATAGTGCTTTCCCGATAAGATTTTTTGCAGGTACAAATCCCCAGTACCTACTGTCTTTACTGATTATGCTGTTGTCTCCCAGAACGTAATAACTGTTCATGGGAATTTCTATCTCTTGTTCATTTCCATAATAGCCTTCGCTGTAATAATATCTGGAGGTAATTATTTCATCCTTAACCTCCTGTCCATTAATGTAAATCATTCCGTTGCTTATCTTAACCTTTTCACCAGGCAGTCCTATCATACGTTTAACATAGGCTCTCTTGGGGTCCTCAGGATATTTAAAGATGACAACCTCTCCTCTCCGGGGAGGACGTATCCTGTAAACTATATTGTTTGATAAAAGCCTGTCATTTACCTTCAGGGTTGGCACCATAGATGTCGTTGGTATCTCGAAGTTCCCTATGAAAAAAACCCTCACAACAAGGGCAATCACCACCGCCCATATAAGTGATTTAAACCAGTCAAACGCCTCTTTTTTGATCCTCTTTTTTTTAGTCTCCATAGAACTCCCGTAAAAATATAAATAGAATTTTACCTGTTCTTTGTCTTTATGGCAACTGTTTTTTTATAAACAGAAATGTATTCTTGCATCATCCTGTCAAAAGAAAAAAACTCCTCCACCCTTTTTTTTGCATTCTCGCTGACTGTCTCCCGCAGATTTTTATCCATTGCCAGTTTTATTATATCTGATGCAAGTTTTTCATAATAAGCAACAGGTATCAGCAGGCCGCTTTTACCATCTTCAATGATGTAGGGAATGTCCCCAGAAGAGAAAGCGATGCAGGGTTTTCCTTCACTCATCGCCTCAAGCAGGCTCACCGGACATCCCTCCCAGAGAGACGGAAATACAAAAATGTCAAACAGGTGGATAACACTCACGGCATCTTTTATAAATCCAGTAAAAATAAATCTGTCCGCAATACCCGCCTTTTCAGTTTCCTTAATCAATTTTTGTCTCAGTTGCCCCTCACCCACTATTACGAACCTTGTATCCGGGAGTTTTTTGAGAACAATCTCAGCGGCTTTTATTATGTATATGTGTCCTTTGGACTTACGCAGATTGCCGACAGTTCCTACAATAAGTTCTTCCGGGGTTATGCCGAAATCTTCTTTTGAAAGGGGATAAAGAATGTCAGATTTTTTGATGCCATTGGGTATTACGGATATCTTTGACGGGTCTATGCCTGCTTTTTTGACAAGTGCATTTTTACCTGAATGGGAATTGGATATGATTATGTCTGTCCATCCGGAGGTAATGCGGTCTATAAGCCAGTGATATTTTTTTCTCCAGGCATCCGCGCTTCTTTGAGAAGATATGACCACCTTGATTTTCAGCAGACGGCCGCACAGTCTTCCCGTTAAGTTACCATAGAAGAGAAAAGAGTGAAGAATGTCGGGGTGTTCCTCCTTGATTGTTTTTAACAGTTTTAAAAACTGAAATGGATTTTTTTTAAGGTTGAAGATGTGGACATTAACCTTCATTTTTTTAAGTTCTTCTGTAAATCTCCCCTTTCCCTTTATGGTAAAAACAACAGGAGGGTAAAAAATGTCAGCAGGCAGACTTTCAAGCATTGTCATCAACATCTTTTCAGTTCCACCTATCTCCGAACTTGGGATGACGTAAGAAATTTTTATCCTCTTTTTATCTTCCATAAAAAGGCCTCAGTGGTAGTGAAGGGATACCTCTTTTTATCCTTTCAAGTGCAAGGAGTGCGTTAAATCCTGCTTTTGGATATCTCATAAATCTGTCTGAAACTGTGATGGTTTTAAGTTCTTTAATTTTGTCCGGGAGCATGTCAATTCCGGGACCGATTAAAAAAAACTGTTTCTCCTTGCATAATGTGTATAATCGGCTGTATGCAACCGTTTTTACAGGATGTATCCTGTTGTAACTGAATTTTCCATTAAAACGAGAGATATACATCCTTTCTCTGTATGCATTAACAAGACATAAAGAAGGAATTTTAAACTCCTTTATACTGAAAAATAAACTGCCTGCAGTATCCACACAGTATATCCTGGCACCACTTATTGAAAGTCCTTTTGCGAAACCCATCCCCAGTCTTATTCCTGTCCACAAACCAGGACCCCGTGAAACGACTATCAAATCAATCTCTTTCGGTCTGCAACCGTTGTTTTTAAGAAGAATGTCTGTGTACATAACAAGTCGGGCTGCTGTATCAGGGTCCTTAAAAGAATATTCCGAAAGCATCTCTTCATCTTGCAGAAAGGATATACTGGCCATTTCAGAAGTGGTTTCTATGGAAAGGATTTTCATTTATTAAATCTGCTCAAAATATCGGTAATTGTGTTACTGTCAAAGATTGTATCGGGAGAAAGTTGCATCGCTGATATAAGTAACATCTGGGCTTTTCCGAGGGGAACTTTTCCTTCCATGTAGACCGGCAGTCTTTTTTTATCTGCAGTGAGCCACAGGTACATTGCTCCTTTTGTGAGGAAACCCCCGTTGCTCTTTGCATGCGGTTTCAGTACATAAACCTCCTTTTCTCCCATGCCTGGAATATTTTCCACTCTTTTACCTGCTTTTTTTATGGTCAGGTTCCATATTTCCTTGAAAGCAATGGGTATGATGAACGATGAATTCCGTTCCAGGTCAAGAGTGCGTACAACGTAAAATATTGATATCCCGTCATATGCAGTATCTGTTTTTATCTTAACAGTTTTTTCCTTGGTACTGTAAAGTTTGCGGCAGTCAAATTTTCTGTATTTTGTTTTGTATAACTTTTTATTCCAGTCAAAACGGATTTCAAGAATATCTTCTTTATTTTTATTTTTACTGTATTGATAATAGTAGTAAGGCAGTAAAGATTTTTTGTCAATAAAGGCATCCATCCTGTAAAGTCCCATCTTTATGCCAGCTATGCTTCTATCTGGCACCGAAAGCCCGATTATGCGATAGATATTTCCGTGTCTGTTGGGTACTTCTTTGCAGGCAAGTATACCTTTTCCGAACCTGATGGAATTCCACATTATACTATATACAAGGCACTCTCCATTCCAGTGGTCAAAAGGGATAAGTTGTTCGGTTGAAGGTGACACAATTCCTGTCTTCCCATCAAGAACTTTTTTCCCCCCTACCGGACTTTCTCCAACTGGTTCTTTACTAACAACTGCCTTTTCTTTTTTCTTTACAGATGTTTCTGCCTGTTGTTCAGGGGGAGAGGCAACAGGAGGTTCAGCGAGAGGCATTTTTTTCTCAACAGGCTCTTTAACAGCCGGTATTTCTACAGCAGGCTCTTTTTTTTCAGTCTTTGGTGCAAACAGGTCGTAAGGGCTCCTGTTTACATAATCCCTTGCAATATTGATTTTTGTTTCTTTTGCCACCGGTTCCTGTTCCGCATCTTTCATCACAGGTTGAAAGCCTTCTTCAGGAACCGTTCTGGCAATTTCTTCCTTCAATTCTTCGGGAGACAAAACTCTTCTTTCGTGAGAACACCCTGAAAGTATCAGGAACACTGCCAATGGCATGAAAAGAAGAAGTTTTTTTCTCATTTTTTCATTCTACCACATCCCGGATTTATGAGCAATTCCTTTTCCATCCACTTTAGGGAATTAGTGCTACTGGGATGACTGTATCTTCTTGACTATGGATGTTGTGGACCTGTTTTTCAGTTTAGGAACCAGTACAACCTTCCCGCCATACCCTTCAACAAACTGTCTGCCAACAACCGTTTCTTTCCTGTAGTCCCCGCCCTTCACAAGAACGTCAGGTTTTATTAGTTTTATGAGTTTTTCAGGAGTTTTCTGGGGGAAAAGAACTATGTAATCCACCATTTCAAGGGCCGAAAGTATCTCGGCACGGTCATCTTCTCTGATAAAAGGTCGTGGAGAACCCTTGATCTGTTCCACGGAACTGTCAGTATTTAGTCCTACGATGAGTATATCGCCTTCTTCTCTGGCGGCTTTCAGAAGTTTAATGTGTCCTGCGTGAAGTATGTCAAAACAACCATTGGTGAAAACGACAACCTTTTTTCCATTCTTAAGTTTTTTGCAAATGCTGGATATTTCCTTAAAGGTTTTTATTTTGCTCATTGGATGTTATATACAGGGTAGAACCTGCTTTCTTGAACGCATCTCTCAGTTCTTTTAGACTTGCCGTTGCCGTGCCAAGTTTAGCCACGGTTATACCTGCTGCAAGGTTTGCTATCACCGCCGATTCAAGAGCAGATGCTCCAACCGAAAGGGAGAGGGTAAAAACCCCAATGACCGTATCGCCGGCTCCTGTGACGTCAAAAACCTCTCTTGCTGCCGTAGGAATATGTATAGCCCTGCCAGTTTTCTCAAGCAAAAGCATTCCGTCTTTTCCGAGTGTTATAAGAAGATTTTCACATCTCAGGCGGTTCTGAATTCTTCTGCCAAGTTTCTCCACTCCGCTGATCTCTTCCGGTTCCTTGCTGTGCATAAAAAGACTTGCTTCTGTCTTGTTGGGTGTTATGCAGGTAACTTTCTTGTAATAAGGGAAATGTTCAACCTTTGGGTCAACCATCAGCATATTACCATGTTTCCTGCTATCTTTAAAGAGAAGGGAAATGAGTTGTTTTGTTATGAAGCCCTTGTTATAGTCCGAAATAATTATACCGTTGAAAGACTCTGTTTTTTCCCTGAGAAATATCTTTATTTTCTGCAGTTCCGCAGTGTTAAGTCTGTTAATCACCTCACTGTCAATTCGTACAACCTGCTGAGTTCTGGCTATGACTCTGGTTTTGGTTGTCGTTGTAGTGTCCCTTTCTATGAGGTACGAGTCAATCCCGTTTTTTTTCAAGAGTTCTCTTACAAGTGTTCCATTGCTATCCCTTCCTACTGCGGCAAGCAGAAAGGGATGTGCCCCGAGTGTCTTTAGGTTTAGAGCAACATTTCCCGCACCCCCGAGCAGACACTCTTCTCTGTGTACCAGAACCACAGGCACAGGGGCTTCAGGAGAGATTCTTGACACGCTTCCATACACAAATCTGTCAAGTATGACATCTCCGGCAACAAGTATGCTGGCACGGCTGTATTTGCCGGTAATCTCATTAAATCTCTTCAGACTGAGCACCTTTTTTAAAGTAACCTTTTTCATACATTCATTATATTATTATACGTCTTCTCGGTCAATTTATTATCTGTAAAAGAAGATAAAAATCAGGGCGATGCATCTTTTTTGAGAATATAGAAGTAAATATCACTGAACATCGTATATTTCCATCTCCCTTAAGGAAAGAGGCAAACGTAGTTCAGTCAGGATTTACGAAAGATAAGGCGGTTAACCCAAGAATTTTACTGAGAGTTTTTTACACGCTTCATAAGGCAAAAAAGGAAAACAGGGAAAAGTTTGATAAGTTTTCGCAGTGCCCTCTGGTTGAGAGGATATGCTATGAACGACCTGAAAAAAAACCTGTATTCCTTTTTTCTATCACTGATATGGAAATAACGGGCCGCTATGTAATAAAACCACCTGCTCTTTTCCTGTGGGAGTAAGGTATCAGAGTGTTTCTGCACAAATAATTCCGTATATTTATTTAGAGGTTCAAGGTGTTTGCTCATAGAGCCGGGAGTACTGTGAAATATCACGAGAGGTTCATTTAAGCAGACGAAACTGCAGTTTTTCTTAAGACGGTAGATATAGTCTATATCTTCGCTATAGGCAAAATTCGTATCAAGATAGCCGGTCTTTTCAATAATCTGTTTTCTGACCATAATCTGCTGGAGTAAGATATTCCACCTGCATACCTGCGGAGAATAAA
>DYKC01000020.1 GCA_020722825.1 Vermiphilus sp. | reverse complement strand
GCGCCCAGACCAAATTCCCCTCCATCGGTAAACCTTGTTGAGGCATTATGAAAAACTGCCGCAGCATCAACCTCTTTAAAGAATTTATCTGCCGCTTCCTCATTTTCGGTAATAATAGATTCTGAATGCAACGTGCCGTAACGATTTATATGTTCTATAGCGGATTCTAAAGAATCCACGATTTTAATGGATATTATGCGGTCAAGATATTCAGTTTTCCAGTCTTCCTCAGTAGCCTTCTTTATCCCGTTTAAAATTTTAATCGTATTCTCACAACCTCGCATCTCAACATCTTCTTTTTGAAACAACCTCGCTATTTCAGGAAGAAATTTTTGTGCGATGTCTCTGTGAACAAGCAGGGTTTCCATTGCATTGCAGGTGCCCGGTCTCTGGACCTTGGCATTTAAAGATACCTCAAGCGCCATCTTCAGGTTCGCATCCCTGTCAACATATGTATGACATACACCCTTGTAGTGTTTGATTACCGGTATACGGCTGTATTTTACAACTGTCTGTATAAGAGCCTCTCCGCCCCGCGGAATTATCAGGTCTACGTACTGATAAAGACTGAGGAGATGTCTTACCGCTTTCCGTCCTCCTGATGAGATCATATTCACCAGGTCTTCAGGCAATCCTGCCGACCTTAAACTTTCTTTTATTATCTCAACGAGTACACGGTTGGAATGTCTTGCTTCCTTTCCACCTCTGAGAATAATACAGTTGCCTGATTTCAGACATAAAATACTCGCCTCTACAGTAACATCTGGTCTTGACTCATAGATAATGCCTATAACCCCTATCGGGGTTCTCACTTTTTTTATATGCAGCCCGTTAGGCCTGGTTGTTTCCCATATCTCTTTGCCTACAGGATCAGGAAGACTCTTTACCACCTCTACAGCCTTTGCCATTTTATCTATTCTCTCATCGTTCAGGGCAAGCCTATCAATAAAGGCAGAAGAATACTTGTTTTTCACGGCATTATCCACATCTTTTTTGTTAGCAGCGATTATCTTCTCTTTGTTCTTACACAGGTCTGCTGCTAATACAGAGAGAAAACCGTTTTTTTGTGCTGTGGTAAGTTTCAATGCATTCAAGGATTCTTTTTTGGTTTTTCTCACAGCATCAAAATTTCTTTCTTTCCAGTTCATCTCTTTCTCCCATAAAACCATGTAATCCGTAAATCTCTATTCCTGTCATACAAAGAACATCCAATTTTAATTTCCGGGGATAAAAAAAGTTCCGATTTTCTCCCCTTTGAAAGCTTTTTTTATACTCCACATCTTTTTGCCATTCAAGATGATACAGAATTTTCCTCTTTCCGTCACATACCGGGCCGCCGCAACCTTGCTCTTCATTCCGCCAATACCCTGCCTTGAAGGAATACCCGCATAAACAGTTTCATTCATTTTATCAAAGTCCTGCACAACACTTATAATCTTGCTCTCCTTATATCTCTTAGGGTCATTAACACTCAGGCCGTCAACATCAGTAATCATAACAAGTATATCTGCATCCAAAAGTTCAGTTACAAATGCGGACAGAGTGTCATTATCCCCAAATTTTATTTCATCTACAGCAACACTATCATTTTCATTAATCACCGGGACAACATTGAGTCTGAGTAAGGTTGTAATCGTTTCCTTTGCATTCCTTTTCCTTTCAGGCACGGTAAAAATATCCCGCGTCAATAAAATCTGTCCGACATTCAGCCCTTCCTCCTTGAAAAGTCTCTCATAAACCCTCATCAACCTGCTCTGTCCTATACTTGCGGCACCCTGGAGTTTACTTATATCTTCAGGCCTTTTTTTCCACCCGAGAACCTGCATACCCGCGGCAATTGCACCTGATGTGACTACTATAACCTCTATATTCTTTTCCTTTAAAAAGCAAATCTGTTCTACAATATGTTCAATTACCGACATATCAAGCCGGTTGTTTTCTGAAGTTAATACCTGCGTTCCTATTTTAATAACAGCCCTTGAAAAATTTTTAAATATCTCTTCCCTTTTCATCTAATTCTTCCCTTATCTGTTTTAAAATTTTAAGTTTTTCAGTCAACTTCTCACAGGAGTTTTTTCCAAGCATTTCTTTTATCTCTGAAAGGTTCTGTTCAAATTTTGAAATCCAGAAAAACAGATTTTTCTTGTTTGCCATAAATATCTCGGTCCATAATTCAGGACTGCTTTTACCTATTCTTGTAGTGTCAAGAAAACCTGTCCCTATACAATTGGACAATCTCTCTCTTTTTTCTCCTGACTCTTCCACCAGTGATATCAAAGAATAAACCACAAGATGAGGCAAATGACTCGTGAGGGCAAGCAGTCTATCATGTTCTGAAGGAGACATAATAACAGGTATGGAACCGAGTAACCTCCAAAATTCTTTTACCTTTAATAGGTTTTCTTCCCTCGTATGTTCTGACGGTGTTACTATAACAAATTTGTTTTCAAAAAGACGCTCTTTAACAGCATCTATTCCGCTTTTTTCTGAACCTGCTATGGGATGACAACTCACAAAATTTGAATTCCACCCTAAAATTGCATCTGCATCTTTTACCACCCTTTCCTTAACACTGGCAACGTCAATAACAAAAAGGGCAGGTTTACATCTCTTTATTTGAACAAAATAATTTTTTATAACATTTATGGGTGTCGCTATTACCAGAAAATCCAGGTCTTTCAATCCATCTTCAAAGTTAACAAGATATTCATCTATCAGTCCCTGCTCTTTTGCCTTTTTAAGAGTGGAAAGTCTTTTGCTGAACCCTGTGACACAAACCGCTATACCCCGTTTCTTAATCTCCAGTGCCAGAGAACCACCTATCAACCCCAATCCGACAATCCCGACATTTTTAAATTTACTCATATCTCATATAGAGATAAGGTCAGTTACTTTTTGGAATCCCTGTCAAAAAACTTCAACAGTTCTATAGGTAGAGGGAAGAGTATCGTTGAATTTTTCTCTGCAGAAATCTCCGCAGCGGTCTGCAGAAATCTCAATTGAAGGGCAATCGGCTCGGTAGCAAGAATTTTTGCTGCCTTCATAAGTTTCTCTGATGCTTGGTATTCACCTTCGGCGTTGATAACCTTTGCACGTCTGTCTCTTTCAACCTCAGCCTGTCTTGCCATAGAACGCTTCATCGTCTCAGGAAGTTCCACTTCTTTTATCTCAACGATACTGACTTTTATTCCCCACGGGTCGGTCTGTTCATCTATTATCTGCTGCAATTGCTGGTTTACCATGTTCCTCTCTGAAAGTATCTGGTCAAGTTCAAACTGCCCGGCAATCCCTCTTAACGTGGTCTGGGCAATTTGCATAGTCGCCATATGATAGTTCTCAACCGAAACGACAGATTTTGCTGGGTCCATAACCCGGAACCATACAACGGCGTTTATTTTTATGGGTACGTTGTCCCGTGTCATTACCTCCTGTGGCGTTACATCAAAAGTTATCGTCCTCAGGCTTACTTTTACCATCCTCTCAACAATCGGAAAAACGAAAAAAAGCCCTGGCCCCCTTGCTCCAACAAGCCTGCCAAGTCTGAAAATGACTCCTCTCTCATACTCATTCACTATCTTGATTGCATTTGCCAGAAAAATAAACACAACAACACCAATTACCAGTCCTATTGCTCCCATGTTTCTCTCTCCTTTCCCCCGAACTCTTTTTAAAAGACAGGATTAGGGTTTAGAGATTCGGAAAAACCTTTCCCTGCTTTTGTCTTTGCCGAACTTTCAATACCAACTCCCGAACCTCCTGTCTTTTGTAGCGAGGGGTTACGATTTTGTTTTTCTATCCTTAAAAATTAACACATCCTCTCATATGTGTCAATGTTCTGTTGTGAGATTCCTGAAAAAGGGGTGTAAACCAATGCTGTCGTTGCGAGTGTTTTGTGAAGAGCTATCAAGGTTTATTTAACCTTCTATTTATCAGTTTCTGGATTTTGCAAACGTTTCAGAATGCTTCTGGCAGATTTTCTGCCCATCCCCATTGCGCTTATAACCGTTGCCGCACCCGTGGCTATGTCACCGCCGGCAAAAATCCATGGAACGTTTGTTTCACATGTTTCTTCGTCTACCTCAATATTGCCCTTTCTCCCGGTTTTAAGATTGCTGTACGTTGCGGGAATAAGCGGACTGGGATTTTGACCTATTGCCACTATAACAGAATCAACGGGTATAATCTCTTCGGTATCAGGTATAGGTACAGGTCTGGGTCTGCCGCTTTCATCCGGCTCACCCAACTCATTATGTATCACCTTTATACCATTTACATACCCGTTCTCATCACCTAATATTTCACGCGGCTGAACAAGAAATGCAAATTTTATTCCTTCTTCCAGTGCATGTTCATATTCCTCCTTCCTTGCAGGCATTTCATTCTCTGTTCTCCTGTAAAGAACATAGACTTCTTTCGCTCCAAGTCTCAGGGCAGACCTTGCGGAATCCATAGCGACATTACCACCTCCTATTACTGCAACCCTTTCTCCAGTTATAACAGGAGTATCATACTCGGGAAAAAGGTATCCCTTCATCAGGTTTACCCTGGTTAAAAATTCGTTGGCTGAATATACCCTCAGTAAATTTTCTCCAGGCACTCCCATGAAAGAAGGAAGACCCGCACCTGAACCTATGAAAACAGACCTGTATCCCATCGTAAAAAGGTCATCAACTGTCAGCGTTTTTCCTATTATCATATCCGTCTTTATTTCCACTCCAAGTTTGACAAGAAGGTCAATTTCCCTTTTGACAACCTTTTTGGGCAGACGGAATTCAGGTATACCATAAGTCAGCACCCCCCCCGGCTCATGCAATGCTTCAAAGATTGTAACCTTAACCCCGCACTTTGCAAGTTCTGCAGCACAAGCCAGACCTGCAGGACCCGAACCTACCACCGCAACCTTATGGCGCATAACAGACCTGTCCGCAGGCACGGAATAGGAGATATGCTGTCCACCTCTGTCTGCAACATACCTTTCAAGTTTGCCTATTGCAATAGGTTGTCCTTTCCTCGCCAGAGTACAACGTTCTTCACACTGCGTTTCCTGAGGACAAACCCTCCCGCATATTGCCGGCAGTAAGTTTGTATTGTAAATAACATTAAGGGCCTCATCAAATTTCTTTTCACTGATTTTCTTTATAAAACCAGGTATATCTATTTCTACAGGACAGCCCTTTACACACGGAGGTTTTCTACACTGCAAACATCTGGTGGATTCAAACACAGCCTGTTCTTCTGTATAGCCTTCAGCCACCTCACGAAAATTTTTTATCCTTTCCTCAGGTTTCTGCTTTACATCTTTCGCCCTTTGTTTTATCGACTTATCTTTCATTTATATATCCATTCCATTTCTGCTGATAGTTATATGCTTCTTCCAATTTTTGTTGTCTTCTTCGGGATAGTCTTTTCTGAAATGTGTCCCTCTGCTTTCTTTTCTGGCAGAAGCAGCCTTCGTAATAAGTATTGCGACAATCAACATATTCAGGGTTTCAAACCATGTCCTGTCTGAAAATTCCTTCAGGAATGCATATTTTGTCCAGTCAATAAGTTTATCCTCCGCTATCCGAAGATGACTTTCATCTCTTTCAATGCCAACATTTCTCCACATCAGACTTCTTATAGACCTTTTTAGGTCCTCCTTGTCAATAAGTATGTCTGCTTTCCGCGGAAAGATATTTTTCATTTTAAGCCGGGGTAATTTCGTACCACTGACCTCAATACACTTTTTACCTACCCGCCAACCAAACACAAGACCTTCAAGTAGCGAGTTGCTCGCCAGACGATTGGCTCCGTGAACACCAGTACAGGCAACTTCCCCGCAAGCATAAAGATTTTCAATGTTTGTTTTGCCCCACAGGTCCGTCTTAACACCACCCATAAAGTAGTGTGCCGCAGGTCTCACCGGGATCAACTGCTTGTTTGGGTCAATTCCATAACGTCGGCAAAAATTGTATATCGTGGGAAATCTTCTTCTGATATTATCTTTTATACCCTGCAGGTCAAGATAAACGCAATTTGCCCCTGTTATTTTCATCTGGTCAATAATTGCCCGCGTAACGATATCTCTGGGGGCAAGTTCACCAGCAGGATGGTAATCCAACATAAATCTTTCGCCATTTAGGTTCTTCAGAATCCCGCCTTCCCCTCTCACGCTCTCTGAAATTAAAAAGCGCGGTGCGCCTGCCTGGTAAAAAGTCGTGGGATGAAACTGGTAGAATTCAAGGTCCTCAAGTACCGCTCCGCAGCGATATGCCGCCGCTATACCATCTCCTGTTATTCCTGAAGGATTTGTAGTTTCTTGAAAGATATTCCCGGCACCCCCGGAAGCGAGGATAAAAGCCTTGGCTCTGAAAATAAGAAATTTCATTTCGTTTTCGTTATAAACAAGCGCACCTGTTATTCTATTCTCCTGTGATATAAAATCAACAAGAAAATGAGAGTGCAGAATCCTGATCTTCCTTTCAGATGCAACCTTTTTATACATAAACTCAGCTATTTTCCTTCCTGTTGAATCACCCTCTATATGAAGAATCCTCTTGCAGGTATGTCCTCCTTCTCTTGTAAAATGATATCCGCTTTTATCTCCATCAAAAACAATGCCCATAGAGACAAGGTCTTTAATCCTGTCAATGCCTTCTCTGACAAGTATCTCCACGGCGGCAGGGTTTGCGATGCCGCTACCTGTTGCCATCGTATCCTCTTTGTGTTTTTCAGGAGAATCCCAGTCGGAGACTGCACATGCAATCCCCCCCTGGGCGTTATAGGTACAGGTTTCACTAATTCCATTTTTATAAAGAAGAACCGTATTGAAATTTTTTAATTCAAGAGATACAGCCATGCCAGCAATACCACCACCGACAACAAGAAAATCAATTTCTTCGCAGTGTAATTTTTCTGTATTAAAAGAAATGAGAGAGTTTGGTATCATTTTTTTTGAAGTTGGTCTAACTTCTCCTTCCAAAATTCCTTTTCGGCGTCAGAGGCATAATCAATTATCAGGCGTCCGTGGAGATGGTCAATCTCATGCTGGATGCATCTTGCAAGCAGACCCTTCGCTTCTATAATAAATTCTTTGCTCTGTTCATCCAGTGCCTTCAAAACAACCTTACTCGCTCTCTCTATATAAATGTATATCTCAGGAAAACTCAAACAACCTTCTACATCAATCTCTTTACCATTAATATCTTCCAGTCTTGGATTTATAGCAGTAATAATTCTGTCTCTGTCTTTATCCAGAGCAAGGAAAACATTTGCCAAAACACCAACCTGGGTAGCCGCTAGACCAATTCCACCTGCGGACTTCATTGTATCACGCATGTTTTTTATCAGTTTGGCAATATTCCTATCTATGTTTTTAACATCACTTGCCGTCTTTCTTAAAACCTCGTCGCCATATATCCTGATTCTCTGTTTCACTTTATACTGACCTTGGTACCGAGATACCTTTCAACAGTTTTAATTGCACAATACTTTCCACACATAGTACATACGTCTTTTTCAGAAGGTTTGTGTTGTTTGTAGTATGCGTCAAATTTTCCCGGGTCTATAGCAATCTTTCTCTGTTCCTGCCAGGCTCTTTTTGTACGTGCAATGTCCATTCTGTAATCGCTGTCCTCGGAACCGGCCAATCCCTTACCTATATCAGCCACGTGGGCAGCAATTTTTGAAGCAATTGTTCCTTCAATGACATCTTCAGTCCCAGGTAGAGAAAGATGCTCACTCGGCGTAACGTAACAGATATAATCCGCACCGTACCATCCAGCAACTGCAGCACCGATAGCAGAAGTTATATGGTCATATCCAGGAGCAATATCTGTAGAGAGAGGACCAAGAACATAAAAAGGGGCCCCTTTACATATTTTTTTCTGGAGCACTACATTTGCAGGAATTTCGTTTATGGGGATGTGCCCCGGACCTTCTACAATAACCTGTACGTTATTCTCCCATGCAATCTTTGTCAGCTCGCCGAGTGTCAGTAATTCATCAATCTGAGAAATATCCGTGGAATCTGCCAGTCCACCCGGTCTCATACCATCGCCAAGACTTATAACAAGGTCATATTTTTTCGCTATCTCAATCACCCTGTCAAAACTTTCATAGAGCGGGTTCTCCCTTCCATTTCCAATCATCCAACTTATGAGAAATGCACCACCTCTGCTTACAACCATTGACTTTCTTGGATTTTTTTTCAACCTTTCCAGAGTTCTCAAAGTAACACCGCAATGCAAAGTTGTAAAAGAAACGCCACTGGAGGCATGTCTCTCTATAACCCTGAAGAGGTCATCCGGTTCCATCCTGGTCAGAGCCCCTTTTTCCTCTATAGATTCAATTGCCGCCTGGTATATCGGCACGGTACCAATGGGAACCGGGCTGCGCTCAAACACAAGATTTCTTATCCTGTCAATGTTTCCGCCGGTGCTGAGGTCCATAACAGTATCAGCTCCATACTTACAGGCTGTCTTCAATTTTTCAATCTCTGAATCTACATCTGCTATATCCGGGGATGTTCCTATATTGGCATTGACCTTTGTCTTCAAACCCTCACCTATGCCAAGATAGATATTCTTGTGTTTCAAAATTATCGCTCTGCCCTCTGCTACCTTTTCAGAAAGGGTTTCAGGCTTAATTTTTTCTCTGCCAGCCACGTATCTGACACCCTTGCTTATAATACCTTTCACTGCCATCTCTTTTTCTAACATTCTATCTACCTCTACGATATTTTTCGCCTTCACTACAATGGAATAAGCAGCCTCCGGGAGACAACTGTCGGGAGGACAAAATTATACATCAGTCCAGAACTGCACCTGTATTTGCGGACCTGACCATCTTAGAGTATCTTAAAAGTACTCCTTCAAGCTCTTTCACAGGTTTTTTGTATTCTTTTTTTCTTTTATTCATCTCTTTTGCAGAAACCTGCAAATCCAGCTTCCTGTTCTCAATATCTATCTCTATTATATCTCCGTCTTTCACAAGACCGATGGGCCCTCCATCTGCCGCTTCAGGACTTACGTGTCCTATACACAACCCTCTGGTACCTCCGGAAAACCTGCCGTCGGTCACCAGCGCAATCTTCTCTTCCAGCCCCTTGCCCTGAATTACGGATGTGATTGAAAGCCCTTCTCTCATACCGGGGCCGCCCCTGGGACCCTCGTACCTTATCACAATAACACCTTCTTTTACTTTATCGCTGATAACCGCTTCCAATGCCGGCTCTTCTGAATCAAAGACCACTGCCTTACCTGTAAATTTCATCATTGTCTGGGAAATTGCAGACTGCTTTATAACCGCCCCGTCGGGAGCCAGCGAACCACGCAATACTGCAATACCGCCTTCGGCAGAATAGGGAGCATCAGCACTCCTGATTACCTTCCTGTTCCACACCCTTGCACTATCAATGATATCCTTGAGTTTCTTTCCGCTCACGGTCATAACGTTTGTTTTCATAAGCCCCTTCCTCGCCAGTTCCTTCATCACAGCAGGGATCCCCCCTGCCGCATCAAGATCCTGCATGTGCTGTTTGGATGCAGGAGAGATTTTACATATGTTGGGGGTGGTCCGGCTGAGGCTATCAAAAACATCCAGGTCCATCTTTATGCCGGCCTCATGTGCTATTGCAGGAAGATGCAGGACTGTATTAGTTGACGCCCCTATAGCCATATCAACCCTGGCTGCGTTTTCAAAAGCATCTTTCGTTGCAATATCACGCGGTCTAATATCCTCTTTTACAAGGTCAACAACCCGCATACCGGCAGACTTGGCAAGACGAATACGTTTTGCCGTTACAGCAGGAATTGTACCATTACCTGGCATTGCCAGTCCGAGTGCTTCACTCAAACAGTTCATTGAATTAGCGGTAAACATCCCAGAACAACTACCTGCCCCGGGACAACCCTCGTTTTCAAGAATTCGCAAAGATTCTTCGTCTATATCACCCTTGCTGGCACGTCCCACTCCTTCAAAGACAGAAATCAGGTCTATCGGCTCTCCATCTGGAGTATAACCGCACAACATTGGGCCTCCGCTTACAATCAATCCTGGAATGTTAACCCGCAGAAGAGCCATCAACATACCCGGCACAATTTTATCACAGTTTGCAACCATCACAACACCGTCAAACTGGTGTGCCTGAAGCATAATTTCCACAGAATCTGCAATTACTTCTCTGGAAACAAGGCTGTAATTCATCCCCTTATGTCCCATAGCAATCCCATCGCAAACCCCTATTGTCCCAAACTCAATAGGGGTACCTCCTGCCATTCTTATGCCAGATTTAACCGCATCGCTTATGTCGTTGAGATGTATGTGCCCTGGCACTATCTCATTTGCAGAATTTGCAACAGCAATAAGAGGCCTTGCAATCTCCTCATCAGTCAAGCCAAGGGCTTTCAAAAGAGACCTATGTCCTGCCCTTTCCAGTCCTTTCTTAATATTATCACTTCTCATTGTTCCTTTCCTCCTATATTGCCATATTTTTAACTATTTCAAGGTGTTTCGCAGGAATATCCTTTGAACGGGAAACCACATCCTTTAGAGGAATATAAACTATTTCATTCCCTTTAATACCCGTCATAAAGGGATATTTTCGCTTCTGCAGGAGTTCCACTGCAGCAGTTCCGAATTGCGCCGCGAGAACCCTGGTAAGATAGGTCGGGCTGCCTCCACGCTGTATGTATCCGAGAACTGAATAACGTATCTGTCTGTTAGGAAATTCAGTTTGAAGGAATGCAGCTAGTTCATTTGCTCTTCCTGCTCCCTCTGCAAGAATAATGATTGAACTTGTTTTGCCTTTTTTATCCTGCTCCTTAAGAAGACTGACTATTTCCCGATTCTCCAGTTTTACCTCAGGAATAATTACAATCTCAGCCCCGCAGGCAACAGCAACCTCTACGGCAAGATTACCCTTTTCTCTGCCCATCACCTCTATCACAAAAGTTCTATCGTGACTGGTAGCTGTATCTCTGATATTATCTACAGCCGATACTGCAGTATTGACCGCAGTGTCAAAACCTACGGTAAAATCCGTTCCGTAAAGGTCGTTGTCAATTGAAGCGGGTATCAGAACAACAGGAAAATCAAAGTCCGAAGAGAACTGGTATGCACCCCTTGCTGAGCCGTCTCCGCCTATTACAACAAGGCCCTCAACACCTGCATCAAGCAGATTCTGGTGGCACTGTCTTCTTACCTCAATCTTTTTAAATTCCGGGAACCTTTTTGTCTTAAGAAAGGTACCTGCCTTGTTTATGATACCGCTTACACTCCTTGAGTTCAGTTTCAAAAAAGATTTGTCATATAACCCGCTGTATCCTTTCTCAACACCAGTTACTTCAATGCCGTGCGAAATGGCAGTTCGTACCACCGCCCTGATAGCAGCATTCATGCCCGGAGCGTCTCCTCCTGTGGTGAGCACCCCTATCCTCTTCATTTTTAAGGACTACCTCTACTCAATATCCAAAATCTCCCTTTACGCCCTGCTTTATATCTCTGGTTGCAGTAATCATCTTCTTTGCTTCATCACTCATCCATTCAAACTTATACCACCACGGTTTTGCCATAACCTTGGCAAGAGTTCTTATCTGTTGTATTCTGGGAATCGCAATCTTTCTGAATGAATTTTCAAGGGTATCCCAGTCAACCGTATCCTTGTCGGTAAAAGACTCTTTGAAATAAGCTCTACCGCACATCGGTCCTGAAACAAGGTCTGATACGCAACCGTACTGGACGGAATACTGTTCAAAATCAACGGCAGCGCTTAAAAGAAGCAGTGGTCTTGGAGAAAGTTTTTCCATTTCAAGTGCAGTATCTCTTATGACATCAGGTGAACTTATCTTTACAATTTTTCCATCTTTTTCAGTCCACAGTACAGGAACCTGGGTCTTGTAAAAATTCCCATACGGACTGAACTCTTCAGCCATCTTTACCAGAGCATCCGGGAGTTTTTTTGCCTTATCAACACTTGACTCTCCTGGTTCTTCAAGTAATAGGGTTTCATTATACAGTGGCTTCCCGAGTTTCTTGCACCTTTCAAATACATCTATGAGCCACTCTTTGTTTTTGTTCCAACTTTCCTTGTGGTTCGGATTTAAATAAACAAGGGTTTTGAAACCATCCACCTTGTCAGCAACCTCCTCAGGTTGTACTGCTAATTTAGCAATCTTTCCTCTTCCGTCTGAACTCACAATTGGTTTTGTATCTTCAAGCCTGCCAATCAAAAGGACATCCTTACCCAGTATCTCTTTAAACCCGGGGCTTAAAAATGCAAGATGGTTAAATAAGGCTGCAGTTACATTGCCCTTTAAATGTTTTGCAAACCTCCTGCAAACCTCTTTCACATCTTCATCAGTTGCCTCTTTGTCCTTTTTCCCAATATGCTTGAAGAAAGCATTTGTAAGTTTAATATAGGAACTGTGCTGGTCTGAAGCGAAAACATCCATTACCCCGTCAGGGGAATATCCTGCCAAAACCTTAAAAACCTCTTCATTTACTTCTACCCCATCCTTGTATCTTGCCAAAATTTTCATATCTCCTCTCCTCCTTATTAGGTTATCTGAAAAACCCTGCACTTTGTTTTTGATATGCAGGATTTGTAATTATAGAAGTTTTTTTAGATTCTGTCAAAATTTTCCTTTTGGTCTTAAAATCCGATGCACTTAAGGGTAAAATAAGATGCTATGGAAAAATTTAAACTCGTTTCCAGTTACAAACCTGCAGGGGACCAGCCGCAGGCAATTGAGAAACTGCTAAAAAATCTTGAGAAAGGGGAAAAGGAACAGATTCTGCTTGGCGTAACAGGCAGCGGCAAAACCTTTACGATGGCAAACGTCATAGCAGCAGTCAACCGTCCAACGCTCGTTATCTCGCACAACAAAACCCTTGCCGCCCAGTTATACAGCGAGTTCAGAGAGTTTTTCCCTGAAAACAGGGTGCGGTACTTTGTCAGTTACTATGATTATTATCAGCCCGAGGCATATATACCAGCAACAGATACCTATATTGAAAAAGATGCCTCCATTAATGAGGACATTGACCGGCTGAGACTTGCCGCAACAAGTGCTCTCCTTTCTGCACGCGACGTAATCATTGTGGCAAGCGTATCATGCATATACCCGATAGGAAGTCCTGAAGACCACAGGGCAATGATGCTGCATATTTCAACAGGGCAGTTAATCAACAGAAAGACTATACTTAAAAAACTGGTGGAAACGCAGTACGAAAGAAATGAATTTGATCTGACGCGAGGGAAATTCCGGGTACGCGGAAATACAATTGAAATAATCCCATCATATGAAGAGACAGGGATAAGAATAGGGCTTATGGGCGATAAGATTTTACGCCTTCAGAGATTTGAGCCAATCACAGGAAAAGTACTGTCAGAGGAAAAAGAAGTGTTTATCTATCCGGCAAAACATTTTGTCACGCCTGCGGATAAACTGCAGAGAGCGATTGAAAACATACAGGAAGAGTTGAAAGAACGTATTGAGTTTTTCAAAAAAGAGAACAAACCACTGGAAGCAGAACGTATTGAAATGCGCACTCTTAACGACCTTGAGATGCTCAGAGAATTGGGATACTGTCACGGAATAGAAAATTACAGCCGGCACCTTTCTGGCAGGCTGCCCGGAGAAATGCCCGAGGTCCTACTTGACTATTTCCCGGAAGACTACCTTCTTTTTATAGATGAGTCACACGTGACCATCCCGCAAATAAAGGGAATGTTCTACGGAGACAGATCAAGAAAGGAAACACTTGTGGAGTATGGATTCCGTCTGCCTTCAGCCCTTGACAACAGACCGCTGGTATTTGATGAGTTTGAAGGGAAAATCAACCAGGTTATATATGTCTCTGCAACGCCGGGGAGATATGAACTCAACAGGTGTGGTCTCAACAAAATAGGTGAAAGGTCACCCCTCGTTGCGGAACAGATAATAAGGCCCACAGGACTACTGGACCCACCCGTAACAGTAAAACCGACCGAAGGACAGATAAAAGACCTGCTTGCAAGAATAAATGATAGGGTAGCAAAAAAACAGAGGGTGCTTGTTATAACCATAAGCAAGAACCTTGCAGAAGAGATAGCCGACTACCTGAAGGAATTTAATATAAAGGTGCATTACCTGCACTATGAGATTGACACCCTTGAACGGGTAGAAATACTGAAAAATCTGCGTGAGGCAAAGTTTGACGTTCTGGTGGGCATAAATCTTTTAAGGGAAGGCCTTGACCTGCCTGAGGTAAGTCTGGTGGCAATACTTGATGCGGACAAGGAAGGGTTCTTAAGGTCCGAAACCTCCCTTATCCAGATAGCCGGAAGGGCTGCACGAAGTGTTGACGGTGAAGTGGTGATGTATGCAGACAGGATTACGGAAGCAATGGAATCAGCAATAAGAGAAACCGAACGACGGAGAAAAAAACAGATGGAATACAACCGAGTTCACAACATAACACCGCGCTCCATTGAAAAACCGATATACAAGAGCGTAACGGAAATCATTGGGAGCACCAAAAAACTCAAAGAGAAAAGACTTGCCGAAGAGAATGAGGAGTTTTATGGAAAGGATCTTTTTCAGACACTGAAAAGGCTAGAAAATAAGATGATGTCTGCCGCCAAAAAACTTGATTTTGAAGAAGCGATCTACTACCGTGAAAGAATAAAAAAACTACAGGAGGAAAAATAGCCTAACACGTTTTAAAAACCTTTTTCCCAAGAATCCTCAGGCAGTCAGGGATATCAAAATCTTTAAGGATGCCGTAGGGGAGTGAGTCCGCAGGCAGGTCCACAACAGGCATCTGGGTGAGAGAAATGAATGATTAGGAAGTTCTCTGAAAAACACATGGTTTACGCCATCATCCAGCACTGCTGTAAAAAGAGC
>DYKC01000146.1 GCA_020722825.1 Vermiphilus sp. | reverse complement strand
TATGAATTATAAGGGTTAAATGCTCAATGACAGGAGGCATCCATTATGTTGAAAAGTTTTTTCACACCAGCAAGCATCGCTCTCGTTGGTGCATCAAAAAGAACTGAAAAACTGGGATACAGAATCTTAAAGAACTTAATAGACGGTGGATTCAAGGGCAGTATCTACCCTGTCAACCCTTCTGCAGAGGATATCCTGAACCTGAAAACCTACAAGAATATATCCGACATACCGGAAACACCAGAACTTGTCATTATCGTGATCCCTGCAAAATACGTGGCAGAGGTTGCAGAAGAGTGCGGAAAGAAAGGGGTTAAGGGGCTCATCGTGATAAGCGCAGGGTTTAAGGAGGCGGGTGAAAAAGGTAGGCAGAAAGAAGAGGAACTTAAAAAAATAGCAAAAAAATATGGTATGAGGATGATAGGGCCCAATTGTCTGGGAGTTATTGACGCAGTGAACAATCTCAACGCTTCCTTTGCATTTGAAATACCGCCAAAAGGCAAAATATCCTTTATAACTCAGTCGGGTGCTCTGGGCACTGCAATACTGGACTGGGCATCAAAAGAAGATGTTGGCCTATCAAAATTCGTCAGTTTCGGCAATATGGCTGATGTCTCTGAGACTGACCTTATTGAAGAGTTCGGCGAAGACCCTGAAACAAAGGTTATCTTACTCTATCTTGAAGGACTTGAAAACGGCAGGAGGTTCATTGAAAAGGTAAGAGCCGTAGCCGCAAAGAAACCGATAATAATGGTAAAGGCAGGCAAAAGTTCGGCAGGAAGCAAGGCGGTCTCTTCGCATACAGGAAGTCTTGCAGGCTCGGACAATGCATACAGCGCCGCACTGAAACAGAGCGGCGTCATAAGGGCAGATTCAGTGGAGGAACTCTTTGACTATGCGGTGGCTTTTGCCTATCAGCCCATACCTCAGAACGGAAGGGTATGTATAGTCACCAATGCAGGTGGACCTGCTGTTATGGCTGTGGATGCCATTGAAGGTGCAAAATTAACGCTGGCTACTCTTTCTGATAAGACCATAAATACCCTGAAAAGTTTCCTGCCCGCTGCGGCAAACGTAAAAAACCCTGTGGATGTTCTGGGAGATGCACTGGCGGATACATACAGCAGGGCTCTGGAACTTGTACTTTCAGACCAGAATGTTGATGCTGTCATCTCTATACTGACTCCCCAGGTTATCACCCAGATACCGGAAACAGCAGAGAAAATTGTGCAGGTCTCCCGAACAAACAAAAAACCTGTTCTTGCATGTTTTATGGGAGGGAAGAGAATAAACTACGGGGCAAATGTCCTTATAAAAAACGGCGTTCCCAACTATCCATTTCCTGAAAGAGCCGTCTCCTCAATCAGTAGCATGTTGAACTACAAGAGATGGGTTGATAAGAGCAAGGGGGCAATAGTATCCTTTGATGCGGACAAAAAAACAGTTGAGCAAATAATAACAGTGATTAAAAAATCAGGCAGAAAGACAGCCGGTGACATAGAAGGGCGACAGATACTTTCGGCATACGGAATTAAAACCGTAGAATCAGTATTTGCAAGGGATGTATCAGGGTGTAAAGAATATTTTGAAAAGACCGGCAGCGCCATTGTTATGAAGATTGTTTCCCCTGATATACTGCATAAGACTGAGGCAGGCGGGGTAAAGGTTGGACTTGCCACGACCGAGGAGGTTGAAAAAGGGTTTAAAGAGATTATGGAATCGGCAAAGAGATACAAAAAAGACGCAGTTATTGAGGGTGTGCAACTCCAGCCGATGATATCCGGGGGAACCGAAGTGATTGTGGGGGTGAACAAGGACCCACAGTTCGGACATCTTCTTATGTTCGGTCTTGGAGGTATATACGTTGAACTATTAAAGGACGTCTCTTTCAGGGTCGTACCAGTAACAGACGTGGACGCGGAAGAGATGCTGGAGGAAATAAAAACAATAAAGATGCTCAAGGGGTTCAGGAACATACCTGAGAGAGACCTGCCGGCAATAAAGGATGTTCTTCTTAGAATTTCACAGATGTGCTGTGACTTTCCGGAGATAGCGGAGATGGACATAAACCCGCTGATGGTTCTTGAAAAAGGGAAGGGAGCGGTTGCAGTAGACGCCCGCTTCTCCTTTTAAGGTTATACCTTGTTTGCCCCCTCTTGAGGGGGGATACTTAGCCTTAGGATAAGTACGG
>DYKC01000145.1 GCA_020722825.1 Vermiphilus sp. | reverse complement strand
TGTCTGTAATGGAGTTATCTTACTTTAAGGCAGGGTAAAATGCGACAAATATACTGGCAGGTCAAAAGGATTCGGCTACAGAAAACGCCCGCGATACTGATTAGCAAGGTTGGATAACTTCACCAACGAAGGGTAAAAGGGAAGAGGGCCTTGAAAAAAAGCACTCTTTTTTAGGGGTCTAGGGGTCAAATCTGTTTATTACCAGCCCTGAGGGGACCTTGGGATAGAAATATGTGGTTTTCTGTGGCATCAGATGTCCGTCTATGCAAAACTCAAGAAACTGTTTCTTTTCAACAGGGTTCAGGAAAAAGATTACCCCTCTTCCCGTTTTACGGTATTCCTTCAAGAGATATTCGGTTGACTGGTGATAAAGAATCCCATCCCCTTCTGTTCTCAGAATCTTGGCAAAAATAAAATTGTGCAGTATCACGGTATCAAGGGATTCCCAGCCGGAAAAAAAGTTTTCACGCATCCGAATTATATAAAACATACCCTTTTCATATATACCAAATGACTTTATTCCATTGGACTGTTGCATACGGGCAAACATTGTATCAGCAGACGGTACTCGTTCAATATCAAAATCTTTTTCAAAGGCACTCTTGTTTTCAATAAACGAAACCCCTGAAGGTATGTACCTGTGGGTTGGAAGTATCAACAATTGAGGAGATTTAATATTTACGAGAAAGACCAGAATAAAACCATTTTTCACATCCGGATTGTCCTTATAATACTGCAGGGCACCCTGATACCTGTGATGTCCATCAGCTATTATAAGTTTTCCCGGAGTAAGCAGACTTTTTATGCGTGAAATTTCTTCGGTGCCTCTTATCCTTCCGAAGTCAACATATTCCTTTTCGCCAATCCTGCCCACAGAAGCAACGGCAGAGTCGTCAATAATCTTCTCTATCAGAAAGGTTTCATCGTCATAGAGCATAAAAACAGGTGAAAAATTAGCACGGCATTTTTCTATAAGTTTGTAGCGGTTGGTATAGTACTTCTCAAATATCTTTTCATGGGGAATAATGTTACCGGAACTGAAATCCTCGATATGGAGGAGGGCAAAGATGCCCCTTCTCAAAAAAGATTTTCCCAGCCACTTGAAGTGATGCCTGCTGAAATAAAAACTCTCTTCCTTGTCCTGCACAAGGATATCTTCTCTTATCCATTTCTCAAATAACGATTTTGAATGTAAAGGGTCGGCACTGCCTGATATAATATGAATGATGTTCCACTCAGAAAGCGTTCTGAGAGATTCTTCGTCTTTACTGTTAACAACATCCCACGGAGGTGCAATGACACTGCTTATATCCTGTACTCTGGTGGGATTATAGGTGTATCCCCTGAAAGGTTTGATCTCTACCATCTTTTATTCCGCAGTATTTGAACCGTTAGATGATGTTCCGGTAGAAGGTTGTTCCTTCTCCAGTGAAAGGTATATCTTTACATTAGAATTTTTTCTAACGTCAGAATACCAGTTGCCAAAATATTCCTCCCTTTTCTGCCACAGGAGGGTTCTCCTTATAGATTCTCTGTCCGCATCTGTTAGCTGATGGTTTTTTATATAATCTGCAACCTCTTTATCAGAAACCGTAACGTTACCCTCTGATATAACAAGTTCCTTCAGTTTCTCCATCATTATCTTTTCTCTTATGTCATCTTCAATTTTCCGCAGTTCCTCACTTTTATAAGAAGAGATAACCTCTCTGAATTTTTTCTCGTCAAAGTGCCCTTTTTCATCCCTGAAAACAGGCTCTGATTTTACAACCTCCACGACCTCGCTGTTCAGAACCTTTATCCTCCTGCGTTTTGCCTGTTGAAGAAGGATTTTTTCTCTTATCATATTTTCAAGAATTCCCTGTTCAATATTCATGCTCTTAAAAAATTCTTCTGCCTTATCTCCAAAGATCTCCCTGTATCTCTTCTCTGTCTCTGACAACCTCTGATAATATTCCTTCAGGGTAATAGGCTTACGGTTAACGACAGCCGCATAATACGGACTCTTACTTCCCCCCACGCCGAGGCCCCATATCAAGAAACCTGGGATGATGAATATCGCCACCACCCACAGAATTATCTTCATATTCTTCTTCTTCCTTAAAAATTTCATAATCATCTTATCTGCTCCCCTTTACCCCACTCCTGTCTTTTGTTGTGAGGGGTTATGATTTATCTGCTCCCTTCACAACTACAA
>DYKC01000144.1 GCA_020722825.1 Vermiphilus sp. | reverse complement strand
TATTCTAAATATTGCCGGCTCATCAAGGAGGTACGATGGAGAATACTGGCGTCCGTAAGAAGGCAACATCTCATCTATTTCTTTGTGCAGGTTCTCCATTACAGGGATATATCTATCTATTGTTTTATCCTCTCCTATAAGAAGATTCACCCTGTTCTTGTCAGAAACCCCCCAACCTATACCATAAATATGAAGGATTGCAGACGCCTCCAGAATGCCTGCCAAGATATATGTCTCTTTTTTCATGTCATTAGCACTTTCTTTATAACCTCAAGAATCGTGTCTGACTCATTAAAAACCGGTACTATCACTGATAGTTTCATAACCTCTCTCCATCAAGGAATATCTCTGCCCAGAGTTCAAATACAAGCAGATTCCATAAACGGTGCGTATGAACCGCTTTTCCTGAAATATGTTCTTCCACCATCTTTCTTACACCATCAGGATTAAAGAATCCTCTTCTTGCAAAACTGTCTGACAGAAGGATGGAACACAAATAATTCTTCAGGTCTTTTTTAAACCACTCTCCCACAGGTAGTCCGAAACCCATCTTTTCCCTGTGCAATATCTCATCAGGAAGAAACCCTAGAAGTTTCTTTTTCAGGATATACTTGGAGGTGAATTTTCTGAATTTCATTTCCGGCGGGAAAGAAGCAGCAGTCTCCACAAACTCCTGGTCAAGAAACGGACTTCTGCCTTCAAGCGAGTTAGACATTGCCGCTATGTCCATTTTTACATTTAGTACCTCTGCAAGATAAAGGTGCAGGTCGGAATAGAGCATCTTTTCAAGAAGTTTTATTGGCCCGGCATTCCCCCACAGTTTTTTCATCAGCAGCATTGAATTTTCACCTGCAATCTCTGACTTGAAATAATCAGAATATATACGGTCTTTATGTTCAGGAGAAAAAGAGATAAGCCGGTGAGCATAGGCATAGTCATATCCATATTTTTCAGACTCTTCCATCCACTTCCAGAGCCTGAAAAAGTTACTTGAAGTATGCTGCTCATAACCTTCAAGCATCACTGACATCAAGCCTCTTCTGATAGGAGGCGGAACTGTCTTAATAACGTTTTTAAATCCATCCAGTAATAACATCTGCCAGTAACGGGTATAGCCTGCAAGGTTTTCGTCACCCCCATCACCGTTAAGAGCAACTGTTACATATTTTCTTGTCTCCCGCGCAACGTAATATGTCGGAACCATTGAGGAATCGCCAAAAGGTTCATTATAGTGCCATACAAGTTTCGGCAGTATCTCCATTACATCAGGTTTTACCTTAAACTCATAGTGTTCGGTCCCAAACCTCCTGGAAACAATTCTGGCGTATTTCAATTCACTGAAACCTGCCTCGTCAAAGCCAACCGAAAATGTTTTAACAGGGATACGGGACATCCCGCTCATAATGCCCACCAGTGTTGATGAATCAATACCTCCTGACAGGAAAGCCCCCAGAGGCACATCAGAAACCATACGTATTCTGGTCGCCTCAGTCAGCTTTTCCCACAGGAGTTCTGCATATTCATATTCACTCTTCAGTCTTATTTTTTTCGTAAAATCAACATCCCAGTATCTTTTAATTTCCACCCTTCTGTTCTGCCATAAAAGATAGTGTGCTGCCGGTAGTTTTCTAACACCCTTAAAAATTGTATGAGGAGCAGGAACCGCCTGATAGGTAAGAAAAAGGTCCAGCGCAAAAGGGTCTATATCTTTCCTTACTTCAGGATGCAGGAGTAAAGATTTTATCTCCGAAGCAAAAAGAAAACCTTCCGATGTCTCACAGTATACAAGCGGTTTCTTGCCTATCCTGTCCCTTGCCAGAAAAATCCTTTTCTCTTTTGAATCCCAGATAGCAAGAGCAAACATACCACGAAGACGTTTCAGACATTCCACACCTTCCTGTTCATACAGGTGCAGTATAACCTCATTGTCTGACTGACTCCTAAACCTGTGTCCCTTTTTCTCAAGTTCTGAGCGCAACTCCTTAAAGTTGTAAATTTCTCCGTTGCAGACAAGGAAAACCGTATTGTCCTCATTTGCGAGTGGCTGTTGTCCCGTGTAAAGGTCTATTATCTTAAGCCGCCTGTGTCCCAGCCCGACATTCCCCTTTACAAAAAAACCGGATTCATCAGGACCCCTGTAGTCCATAATATCAGTCATCTTCCGCAGTAATCCTTCATCCACTCTGTTCTTATTATTTATTATTCCGCATATTGC
>DYKC01000019.1 GCA_020722825.1 Vermiphilus sp. | reverse complement strand
TCGTAAGATATCCCTATCGGTTTTAACTAATCTTTTTCTAAAAACCTGTTTTTAAGGAACTAATTCTTAAAAATTCCAAAGAGCGACTGATTTTCCCCTTATCAACTTCTTTTATCCGTTAATAGGATACCTCACGCCATTATCTTTTTCCAGACATTTTAAGACATTACCTAGAAAAGAAAGTAACGCAAGTTTTTGGGATTATTTGTTAAAGAGAAACGGGAAATCTAAAATAAGAAGGTAGAAAAGATTGTTGTTGACAGTTTAAGAAAGAAGAGTTAAAATAAAATGGTCTTTTTGAAAAGTAACACGGGGTTCACTGAACTTACACCACAGGTCAGGAGAACAACAAAAATGGATATAGGCACACAGAAATATGATGCAACTACCATACAGGTGCTAAGCGGCATTGAAGCCGTAAGAAAAAGACCTGCTATGTACATTGGTGACACCGCCGTATCAGGGTTGCACCACCTTGCATACGAGGTCATAGACAACAGTATAGATGAGGCAATGGCTGGGTTTTGCAATGAAATCAGTGTTGTCGTGCATTCAGACAACAGCATCACCGTTTCAGATAACGGCAGAGGCATCCCCGTAGATATCCACAAGATGGAGAAACGACCGGCCGTAGAGGTTGTTATGACAGTTCTGCATGCGGGTGGCAAATTTGATAAGAAAGCATACAGGGTATCCGGCGGACTGCATGGAGTGGGGGTATCGGTTGTCAATGCACTCTCTGAATGGCTGGAAGTTGAGGTAAAGCGGGACGGCAAGGTGTATCATCAGAGATATGAAAGAGGCAAGCCGGTGACCGAACTGACAACTATAGGAAAAACAAAGACGACGGGAACAAAGGTTACCTTCAAACCGGACGAAGATATTTTTGAAACCATTGACTTTGACAACAATATACTTTCCGGCAGGGTAAGAGAACTGGCTTTTCTTAATGCAGGCGTTAAGATACTTTTTGAAGATGAACGGAAGGAACTGAAAGAGGAATATAGATTTGACGGTGGTCTGGTCTCTTTTGTGGAACACCTCAACAAGAACAAAAGGGTCCTCTCTCCAAAACCTGTCTATTTTAAAAAGACGGATGAGGAATGCGAGGTGGAGGTAGCCTTCCAGTATAATGACGGCTACAGCGAAACGGTTCTCTCTTTTGCAAATAATGTCAATACAAGAGAAGGTGGAACCCATATAACCGGATTCAGAGGTGGGTTAACCCGTGCAATCAACGAGTACGGAAAAAACAATGGGTTTCTTAACGATAACCTGCTGGCAGGGGAGGATATTCGCGAGGGGCTTACCGCAGTTGTAAGTGTAAAAATAGCAGAACCGCAGTTTGAAGGGCAGACAAAAACAAAACTCGGAAATTCAAAAATAAGGTTTCTTGTGGAAGGGATTACCTCACAGCAGGTTGTTACCTTCCTTGAAGAAAATCCGGAACCGGCACGAGAGATAATCAACAAGTGCATAATGTCTGCCAGGGCAAGGGATGCGGCAAGGAAAGCAAGAGAACTGACGCGGAAAAAACTTTCGGAAACTGGGGCTCTGCCCGGTAAACTTGCCGACTGCACGGTCAAAGAACCGGACAAAAGGGAGATATTTATAGTTGAAGGGGATTCTGCCGGAGGCAGTGCAAAACAGGGCAGAGACAGATATTTTCAGGCGATACTACCTTTGAGAGGCAAGATTATCAATGCTGAGAAAGCTCCGCTGGAAAAGGTTCTTAGCAACGAAGAGGTCAAGATGATGATAGGAGCAATAGGCGGCGGAGTGGGAGAAGATTTTGACGTGACAAAAACAAGATACAGGAAGATTATCATTATGGCGGATGCCGATGTTGACGGGGCACACATAAGAACTCTTCTGCTGACATTTTTCTACAGGCAGATGACAGACCTTATCAAACAGGGTTACGTTTACATAGCTCAGCCGCCGCTCTACAAGGTGAAGAAAGGGAAAAAAGAGACATATGTGAATACCGAGACTGAGATGGACAGGATGCTTATACAGACGGCAAAGGAAAACATTTCCCTCATGGTTAAGAAGAAGGGAAAAATTGAACCTGTAGGGAACGACAGTACCGTTAAGCTTGCAACCTTGAGTAAAAGACTTAATGAGATACAGAAAAGTTTGGAAAATAAAGGGATTGACCTGAATAGCATTTTTAAGTATCGCAAGACAACAAAGATTATCCCCCTTTACTGGATGAAATATGAAAACAAGGAAGAGTTTTTCCCAACTGACAAGGAACTATCAAGATTTATGGAAAAGCAGAACAAGGACCAACTGGACCTCTTTTCAAACGGGGATGTGAATTATAAACTCGTTGAGATTTATGAAGCGCGGGATATTGAAAAGATCCTCAAGCAGCTTGAAGAAAACGGTATAGAGATGGAACTGCCGTCAGACAGGATTTTTGTGTTAGAAGACGGCGAAAACAGACAGGAAACGCATAGTTTTATAGACCTGTATGAGGCACTAAAGAATAAGGGCAAGAAAGGTTTATCGGTGCAGAGATACAAAGGACTTGGAGAGATGAATCCAATGCAGTTGTGGGAGACTACCATGGACCCAAAAACACGAAGGATGAAAAAGGTCACTCTGGAAGACGTGGTAAAAGCAGAAGAGATATTCACAATTCTGATGGGAGAGTCTGTGGAGCCGAGAAGGGATTTTATTGAGAAGTTTGCCAAGGAAGTCAAAAACCTTGATATTTAGAGAGGATGAACGGAAGCAATTCATCTCTTCTGAACAGAAAAGGATTGAAAAATGTCAGGGCATTTAGAAGAAATATTTGAGGATGCTAAACTCGTAGAAAAGATACAAAAACGATTGCCTTATTTATTTCAACTTGCCGAACTGGAAGGTTAGAGGGCTTTTATTCCATCCCATCAGAGGTTCAAGAACAGGTCTATAATGAAATGGGCAGAGAAAATTATATCAGACTCCCGAAACCTGGAACAAATCCGACAGGTGTTGAAATCACTAGAGATGCACTTACAAGATTGGTGGATGATGAAGGAAGTAGCAGCATTATGATATTCTGGGAGACATAGTTATATTATTGAAGATATGGGTGCTATTGGTTTCTTAATGTGGGGAGAAATTCTATGGGACAAAGCAAGCAGTGCCAGTTCTTCCACCGCCTGGGGGACATATTTGCAGGCGAATAATCTGGTATTGCGGGATGTAGACGAAGATATCCTTAATTCTTATAATTGAGAGGAGAGAATGGGAGAAGAAGAGAAAACAGTACCAGTGGGCGTAGAAGAGGAAATGCGGAGTTCGTATATTGACTACGCAATGAGTGTAATAGTAGGAAGGGCTCTGCCTGATTCAAGGGATGGGCTCAAGCCTGTCCACAGGAGAATTCTTTACGGAATGCTGGAACTTGGTGTTGAACCGGGTAAACCGTTCAAGAAGTCCGCAAGAATCGTTGGAGAGGTAATGGGAAAGTATCATCCTCACGGTGATGCTGCCATATACGAGTCCATAGCAAGAATGACACAGGAGTTTTCTTTAAGGTACCCGCTTGTTGACGGACAGGGTAACTTCGGTTCAGTTGATGGTGACCCGCCTGCGGCAATGAGATATACCGAGGCACGTCTCACTCCAATTGCGATGGAGATGCTTGCAGATATAGAAAAAGATACTGTTGACTTTATGCCTAATTTTGATGATTCGCTGGTAGAACCTGTCGTTCTGCCCAGCAAGATACCTAACCTGCTCATAAACGGCTCTTCGGGTATTGCGGTAGGTATGGCTACGAACATTCCGCCTCATAACCTGGGCGAAGTCGTTGATGCTCTTACAAAACTCATAGATTCTCCGGAGGTAACTATAGAAGAGATTATGGAGATTTTACCCGGACCGGATTTTCCTACAGGTGCGACTATCTGCGGTCGGGACGGTATTAAAAGCGCCTATACCACAGGCAAGGGGATATTAACGGTAAGAGGCAGGGTTGAGGTGGAAGAAGATAAAAACAGGGAAATCATTGTAATAAAAGAACTCCCTTACGAAGTAAATAAGGCACGCCTTGTAGAACAGATTGCCAGTCTTATAGGAGAAAACAAGATAAGCGGCATAAGCGAGGTCAGGGATGAGTCGGATAAAGAAGGTATACGGGTGGTACTGGAGGTCAAGAGAGGAGAAAATGCCGATATAATAATAAATCAACTTTACAAATATACACAGGTTCAGACATCCTTCGGCATAATCAACCTTGCTCTGGACAATCAGCAGCCCAAACTCTTAAACATAAAACAGTTGCTGCAGCTTTTTCTTGACCACAGAAAAGAGGTAGTTCTGAGACGGGCGGGGTACGACCTTCGCAGGGCTGAAGAAAGAGACCACATTGTCTCAGGACTTATCATAGCCCTGGACAACCTTGACGAAGTTATAAAACTTATCAGAAATTCCAAGACTGTTGATGAGGCACGCGGCTCCCTGATGGCAAGGTTCAAGATGAGCGAGAAGCAGGCACAGGCAGTGCTGGCTATGCCTCTTTCCAGGTTAACCGGTCTGGAACGGGAAAAGATACTGCAGGAAAAAGAAGAACTTAAAAAAACCATAAAGGAACTGAAAGAGATACTATCAAACCCTGAGAAGGTTAGGTCTATAATCAAAAATGAACTTGCGGAAATAAAGAAAAAGTTTGGAGATAAAAGGCGGACAGAGATAGTAGGTTCGGTTGAGGATTTTGACGAACTTGACCTTGTGCGTCCTGAAAACATTATAGTGATAGTCTCCTCGGAAGGATACATAAAGAGAAGTCCCCTCAACCTTTACCGCAGACAGCGCAGAGGCGGAAAAGGACTGATTGGGGTGAGGACCAAAGAAGAGGATTACGCAAAACACCTTTTTGTATGTTCCACAACCGACACAATACTGTTTTTTACGGAAAAGGGTATGGTTCACTGGCTGAGAGGTTATCTTATACCCGATGCTGGCAGAAATGCAAAGGGTAAACCGATAGTCAATCTACTCAGGATAGATTCAGGTGAACATATCTCAGCAGTTATCCCTGTCAGAGAGTTTTCTGAAGATAAATTTCTTTTGATGATCACGAAAAACGGAATAGTAAAAAAGACAGCATTGAGTGCATACAGCAAACCGAGAAAAGGGGGTATCAAAGGAATCAATCTGAGGCAGGATGATAAGCTTATAGAGGTACGGTTGACCGACGGCAACCAGCAGGTGATTCTCAGCACAAAATACGGCCTGAGTATAAGATTCGCAGAGAAAGAAGTTAGGCCGGTAGGCAGGGTATCCATAGGGGTAATAGGCATAAGGTTTAAGAAAAAAGATGATGAGGTTGTTGGCTGTGAGATCTTCAACTCCGAAGAAAAAGAAAAGTCCATGTTTACCGCAACTACTAAAGGATTCGGTAAAAGAACGATGCTTTATCGTTACAGGACACAACACAGAGGAGGCAAGGGCATTATAGATATACAGACAGGCGGAAGAAACGGGTATGTTGTGGGAATTAAAATTGTCAAGCCTGGTGATGAAATCATACTTATCACCAGAGCAGGGATTGTTATAAGGATGAACGCAGAAGACGCAAGGGCAATTGGCAGAAATACAGCAGGGGTTAAACTCATCAATCTTTCTCCCGGAGACACAATAATGGATATGGCACTGGTATCCAGAGAAGAAGAGCAAACGTAGGAGTTGCAAAGGAGAATGTGCATGAACAGGAAAGAAAAAAAATATTATCTCATGTTGTTAAACAGAGAAAAAGAGAGAATCTTCCGTAATATTGACTATCTGAAAGAAGGTATCGGAAAAGGAGAAAAAGGCATCCCCACGCATATAGCCGACCACGGCACCGATGAATTTGAAAAAGGTCTGGACATAGATATCTCTGATGCTGAAAGAAAACTCCTTGAAAAGATAGATGCGGCGATAGAAAAATTAGAAAAGAACAGGTACGGAGTATGTGAATCTTGCGGCAAAAAAATCCCCGTATCCCGTTTGAAGGCTCTTCCTTACGCGAGGTTTTGTATCAAGTGCCAGAACGAGAAAGAAAAAAGTGGAGGGTAAAAACTTAACGGTTTTTTATTCGGTTGCACTGTTCTCTATAATTTTGGACCAGGTCTCCAAGTACTGGATGTGCAGGCTTTTGAGAGAGCCTCCCTTTTCTTTTAACATCTTCAGGTATTTTTCCTTAACCCTTGTACAGAATAAGGGGATATGTTTCGGGATGTTGAATACGGCAGATATTAGAATCCACGTAATTGGCGCTTCAATCATCATTGCAGTTATTATATTCATATATTTTTGCAGATTTGCGGTAAACAGCAGGCTGATGTCTGTAGCACTCGGATTGACTGAAGGAGGCATAGCAGGTAATCTTATAGACAGAGTGAGAATTGGATCTGTCATAGACTTTATAAACCTTCATGTCTGGCCTGTCTTTAACCTTGCGGATATGTGCATTGTATCGGGAATAGGACTTATTTTCCTGAAACAGATTAAAAATAAGTCATAGGATTACATCTGCTTCCTCCCCCTTAGAGTGCTGGTGCGACGAGTAAGGAGCACCGTATAGCACAAAGGGCGAGTCGGTGAGCCCGTTGACCGAAGCCCGCAGGGCAAGACGGGTGAGGATGAATCAAGGAGAATTCGGGATAAATGCATCCTGTATGTTTTAAACTGGGCAGTTTTGTTATCTACTGGTATGGCATTTTTGTTGCTGCAGGTGTGTTTTTAGGCAGTCTGATACTGCAGAAAAATGCTGCCAGACGGGGATACTCCCCGGCGTTTGTCTCCAGGATTATTTTCTGGACAACAATATGGGGAATTATCGGAGGCAGATTATTACACGTAATAGTTCAGCTCCCTTATTATTACAGACACCCTTTTGAAATCCTCAGTATAAGAAATGGGGGACTTGCTATTGAAGGTGCTGTTATTGCCGCCATTATATTCCTTACGGTTTATTCAAAAATACAGAGATTTAACCTGACAGAAATACTGGACATTACAGCTCTGTCTGTTCCCATGGGTCAGGCCATTGGACGAGTGGGCTGTTTTTTAAATGGCTGCTGCTATGGAAAACCCACTGATTTTTTTCTTGGAGTCAGGTTTCCCCATCTACCTGACAGAGTTCACCCAACACAACTTTATTATTCAATAACCTACCTGTTGATGTTTTTTGCCTTTAGGCTGATGTACAATAGGCGGTTGAAACCTGGGACTGTTTTTGTAACCTATATTCTGGGTTTTGGTCTTATCAGGTATACCATTGACATGTTAAGGGGAGACCTGTTTCCTACAGCGCTCGGTTTATATCCTACCCAGATTATAGGTATAGCACTCTTTATTACAGGCACAGTATGGCTTTTATTCATCCTTGGTAAAAAAACGAAATCATAGCCCCTCACGACAAAAAACAGGAGTGCAGAAGAAGAAAAAATGGCAAAACTTATATTCCATTATCCTTTTATGGAAACCGAGTACAACCTAGCAGGAAAAGACAGGATTGAAGTTGGAAGGGGAACCACCAATGACATTGTAATCCCTGACTACAAACGTTTCAAGACAATACCTCCTGTTTCCCAGCGGATGTTTATCAACGACCTGATCAAGATTTCAAGGCTGCATGCACGTCTGACTTTCAATAAGGAAGACAACAACTGGTATATAGAAGATGTGGATACCCAGGGATTGGGCAGCAACTATGGTACCTTTGTTAATAACGCAAGGATTGATGTTAAAAAACCCTATAAACTGACAAACAATGACAAGATTAAATTCGGTCCCATAGAGTGCATCTTCTCTCAGGAGTAATGCAACTTTTCCGGGTATATTCCATCTAAACGGTATGGACAACCTAAACGAAAGATTGACGATTAAGGCGCAGGAAGCACTTATAGGGGCGCAGTCCTCTGCACAGGAAAGAAATCATCAGGCGGTTGATTGCATTCATCTGCTGCATTCCCTTGTTGAGAATGACGAGACCGTTGCAGAGATTTTAAGGCAGATGAATGTAAAAACCGATATACTCAAAAGAGATATAACTGCAGAACTTGAAAAAATACCGCAGGTTACGGGTCTAGGTGTTTCAGGTAGCATCTACATTACCCCGCAGTTGAATCAGGTTTTAAACGCCGCCCATAAAGAATCCAAGGACCTTGGAGATGAGTATATCAGTGTAGAGCACCTTCTTATCGGACTTACTGCTATTTCATCTCCTGTTCAGGAACTGCTTAAGAAATATGACATCTTCAAGGAAAGGTTGTTAAAGATATTACAGCAGACAAGAGGCGGCGAGAAAGTTACAGACAAAGATGCTGAAAGCAAGTATAAGGTACTTGAAAAATATGCCAGGGATTTTACCGACCTTGCCCGAAAAGGAAAACTGGACCCGGTCATAGGAAGGGATGAAGAAATCAGAAGGGTTATACAGGTCCTTTCAAGAAGGACAAAGAACAATCCTGTGCTGATAGGCGAGGCAGGTGTAGGCAAGACAGCCATAGTTGAGGGCCTTGCAAGGCGGATTGTTTCAGGTGATGTTCCGGAAGGGCTCAAGAACAAAAGTGTTCTTGCCCTTGACCTTGGAGCGCTGGTTGCCGGCACAAAGTACAGGGGAGAATTTGAGGACCGTCTGAAGGCTCTGCTCAAGGAACTGGAAAGAAAGGAAGGGCAGATAATCCTTTTTATAGATGAACTGCATACGCTTGTCGGAGCAGGAGCTGCTGAAGGAGCAATAGACGCCTCCAATATGCTGAAGCCTGCACTTGCACGGGGCGCACTGAAATGCATCGGAGCAACCACCATTGATGAGTACAGAAAACATATAGAGAAGGACCGCGCTCTTGAAAGAAGGTTTCAGGTGGTCTTTGTAAAAGAACCTTCGGTTGAGGAAACAATATCCATCCTCAGAGGGTTGAAAGAACGGTACGAGGTACACCATGGCGTAAAAATAACAGATAGCGCTCTTATCTCTGCAGCAATGCTCTCTCACAGGTACATATCCGGAAGATTTCTTCCGGACAAGGCAATAGACCTCATTGACGAAGCGGCAAGTCGTTTGAGAATAGAGATGGACAGTATGCCTGCTGAGCTGGACGAGATGGAAAGAAGAATAAGACAGATAGAGATAGAACGCCAGGCTCTGAAAAAAGAGTCCAGACCTGAGGTAAAAGAGCGACTTGCCCGTATAGAAAAAGAACTGGAAGGTCTTAAGAAAGAGTGGACAAAACTACACTCAAAATGGACTGAAGAGAAAAAGGTTGTTGAGAGTATCAGGAAGATAAAAGGCGAGATTGAATCTGCGAAAAACATCATAGAAAAGGCGGAACGGGAAGGGGACCTCGGCAAGGCAGCAGAGTACAAATACGGAAAGATTATTGACCTGCAGAAAAAACTTGAAGAAGAAACGGCAAAATTGGCGAAGACCCAGCAGAAAAACGACAGACTGCTGAAAGATGAGGTGACAGAGGAAGACATAGCCGAAATAGTATCAAAGTGGACAGGTATCCCTGTATCCAAGATGCTGGAAGGTGAGATTGAGAAACTGCTAAAGATGGAAGACCGCCTCTCAGAAAGAGTTGTGGGACAGCAGGAAGCAATTGTCGCTGTTTCCAATGCAATAAGACGTAACAGAGCTGGTTTATCCGATCCCAACAGACCTATAGGTTCTTTCATATTCCTTGGACCAACCGGTGTTGGGAAGACAGAACTTGCAAAAGCGCTTGCCGAGATACTTTTCAATGATGAAAATGCACTGGTAAGGATTGATATGAGTGAGTACACGGAAAAATTTTCAGTCTCCCGTCTCCTTGGAGCGCCACCCGGTTACGTCGGCTATGAAGAAGGTGGGCAGTTAACTGAAAAGATAAGGAGAAGACCATACAGTACAATACTGCTTGACGAGATAGAAAAGGCTCATACAGAGGTATTCAACGTCCTTCTTCAACTTCTTGACGAAGGACGTCTAACCGACGGACAGGGCAGAACAGTGAACTTCAGAAATACCGTTATCATAATGACCTCCAACATCGGCAGTCAATACATCACAATGTTCAAGGATGAGGCGGCGATGAAGGAGAAAATTATGGATGTTCTCAAGAGCACCTTCAGGCCGGAATTTCTCAACAGGGTAGATGAGATTATAACCTTCGGGAAACTCAAAAAGGAAGACCTTACAAAGATAGTTGACATACAAATCAGGTATCTTCAGAAGAGGATGGATGAAAGAAAGATAAAAATCAGTCTCACCGATACTGCTAAGGAATACCTTGCAGATAAAGGCTATGACGAAATTTACGGAGCAAGACCGCTGAAACGGCTGATACAAAAAGAGATAGAAAACCCGCTTGCCTTAAAGGTGCTCTCCGGAGAGATAAAAGATGGCGACACTGTAAAGGTAGATATAAAAGACGGCATGCCTGTCTTCATCCCCTGACCAGTTTTTTTAATAGCCTTTCCTGATTAAGAAACGGGAGAGGACGGAGAGGTTTCTTTCGGTGGCACCGGTGTTTTCAAGTAGAACCTTGTAGGCTCTTTCCCCCATCTGCCTGCAGGTTTCGGGGTTTTCCAAAAGGTGGATTGTTTCTCTGTAAAGGCGGTCGTAACTTTCCACTTCTATACCACCTCCACCCTCCTTAATTTTCTGCCATTCCTCCTTGAAGTGCCAGTTGTAGATACCGAATATAACAGGTTTTTTGAAGGCGATAGGTTCTATGGGATTCTGACCGCCCCATCTGTACAAACTTGCTCCCACAAAAGCAAACTCGCAGATACTGTAAAAGTTGTTCAGTTCCCCATAGGTATCAACAACAATGAGAGAGGTGTTCTTTTTTGACGGCATTGTACTTCTTCTGATGTAACCAATATTTTTTCTCTCCAGTATGTTGTATATTCTTGTCCTGTCAAGGTATCGCGGTACTATCACAACTGCAACATCGTGGAATTTCTCAAGAATCCTGCCGGCAATATCCGTTATCGGTTCTTCTTCATCCGGATGCAGGGACCCGAATACCACGACCCGTCTGTTTTCGTCTATCCCGAGATTCTGCCTGACATGTACGGGGCTGACCGCCCTGCTCATAGCATAAGCAAGGTCAAACTTCATACTGCCCACTATCTCAACACTCTCTCTTTTTGCCCCAAGATAGACAAGTTTCTCGGCTTCTTCCTCTGACCTCATTGTTATTGCAGAAAAAAGATGAAGAAGTTTTTTTGAAAAAAAGCGGACCCTTCTGTACTTTGGATAAGAAAAAGGTGATATCCGTCCATTTAACAGGAGAACAGGGACCTTTTGGTCACGGGCAATTTTAAGCAAACTCGGCCAGAGTTCGGTTTCTATAATGACTATGACCTTGGGATTTATTTTTCTGATTGCCCTTTTCATCACCGGGTAGAAATCAATGGGGAAAAAGAGGTGGTTTATCCCCGGAAATTTTTTCTCTGCCACCTGCCTGCCGGTTTTCGTCGCAAGGGTTATAACAATGCTCTCATTTCTCTCTTTCTGCAGTTGCTCTATCAGGGGAGTGACTGAAAGAAACTCACCTATGGATACTGTATGCAGCCAGATGTTCTTCTGCTTCTGCAGTTTTTCGGCAGTCTCTTTATCGTAAAGGGCAAGTCTCTCCCTCCATCCTTCAGGAAATTCTCTGTCGGGTCTTACCCTGCGCCAGATGAAGGGGAGAGATATTATAACCGATACCGCCAGCAGAATATTATATGTAACCAGGTGTATGTAGAACATCTTATGTTTAGGGGTGACATGTATGCCACTAAAAGCCGTGCGATAAATCACACCGCTACATCAAAAGATTAATTCCAGGGTGACAATCTGATATGGAGCGATTCCCAGTTTTAATTTCCTCCCTTTCATCCCTGATATGGCCTTCTGCCTGTGTTCAGCCGAATCCACAAGATATACCTTTTTCAGAGATCTTACAAATTCAATCTCCACTTTCTGTTTTCTCCCTGATATCTCTATCAACCTCAGTATAAAGGAATTTCTGCCCAGTGCTTTTTTAAAACAGGATGGCATTATATTACCTTTAATTGTAAAGGGTGAGAAAACCCCGTGGTTGCCCTCTCCATATTCAACTATAACAGGAGTGTTATATTCCGCAGATGCTCTGGTTACCTGCAGAACATCAGATTTTCCAAAGAATAGTCTGTATGAGATGTTATGTAATCCGCTGTCGGTTACTGGGTCCGGCTCATAGGCATTCCTCAAAAGTGTCAGTGAAAGATTGTTACCATCAATATGGTATCCGTGTTTATCTTTGTTGAACAGTGCAACCCAGTAGTTTCCCTTGTTAAAACCTGCCCATCTCAACGCAGGGTATTCCTTGGGACGGTTCTCCCTTTTAATCACGCCAAACGGAACCTCAAAAAACACATCGGGCTTTTCCATACTAACGTTGAAATTCACCCTGAGCATCGGGACTCCATCTTTATTATTTCCCTGTTGTTTCCAGTCTACCTCGTTTTCAAAGTCAATAAAAGGGAAGTCCTTGTACAGTATCACCCTTTGCAATATCTCAGAATCCAGATATCTTCTCTTGATAGAAATGGTTGTAGAGAAACTGTTTTCTACAGTTTCAATGCCTTCTGCATCAATAAGGTTGTCAACCCTGTATACATTGCCGATAATCCATGCGCTCATACGGTGGGGTTTTTCCCATGAAACACTCAGAAGATTTCCTGCCTTTTCCGCCCACCAGGATGTTGGGTCCTCCCCAATTGCAGAACAGGGGAAAAGGACATCCAGTTTGTTTGTCCTGTCATAAAGTCCCCTTATAAGCCCTGTTTTCTCATCTATTCTAATTCTGTAAAATTCGTTTTCGTACCCATCCCCTTTTCTCTCCATCCTACTGTTCGAGATGGATTTAAGGCCATTTCTCAGAGCAAAGGTCTTATAACCGTAACCGCCAATTCTCTCGGCAATAAAAGAATCTCCTCTGTCTTTTCCTGATGGTAGGTTAATCAAAGATGTCCTTTCCCATCCAAGAGGGTTGAAAACAGTAATTTTATCCTCTGCTGTTTTCTTGCCGGAACCTATATTTTCCATCCCATGCGCTATAAGAGTCTTCGCCCTGTTCTTCACTGTTTCAGCCAGCTGCCCTGAATATTCATAGGAAGAATGGATGGCGGAACCATCCAGAATATCATGAAACTGGTTGAAAAGGGTCTTCTGCCAAAGTTCTTCAAGTTCCTTTTCGGAAGTTTTCTTACCCTCAAGTTCTGCCAGAGCATTCAAGGTCTCAAGTGTAAACAACATCCTTTCACAGTCCCTGTTTGCTCTCTTAATGTCCGAATGCGTGGTATAACAGCCCTCAAATATAGTATTCAGTTCTTCTCTGACAACAGGCAACCTGTTTTTATACTTTTCAATAGATTTGAAATATTTTTGCGTTGTGGAAAATTCAAGCGTGGGAATGACCGGCTTAGTTTCAAGGAGCATTTTTCTTTTTATGTCTGCCTCTGTAGGTCCCCCTCCGTGGTCCCCTATGCCGTATACAAAAAGAAATTCTTTTATTTTATATCTGTTATAGTATTCAATAAGGGGCGGCAATATTTTTTCGGGGGTAATCCTGTTGTTATAGACGCTGTTGAACGCAAGTATTTCACCGCCATCCCTGCCTTTCCATCGGAATAGAGGAAAACCTTTCCCGCACCTCATAAAATAATAATACTTCATCCCGGCGCTGCTTAACAATGAAGGCATTGTAACAGGATGGCCAAAGGTATCAGGGGACCAGAATACATCTGTTGTCGTACCCAGTCTCTCACCCGTATATTTACCTGCGTACAGGATATGTCTAACAATGCTCTCTCCATCAGCCATGTTTATATCCCCCTCAACCCAGGAGGAAGCGGTAACATCCCATCTGCCTTCCTTTACCCTGTCCTGCACCCTTTTAAAAAGCGTCCCATCGTGTTCTTCCACTATCCTGTAGAGGTGCACCTGACTCTGCGAGAATGTAAGGTCTGGATATCTGTCCATAAGTTTGTTCACGGTCTCAAAGTCACGCAAACAGGTGTGTACAGTATCATCATAACTCCACATCCAGTTCATATCAATGTGGGCATGTCCTACAAGATGGACCCTGAATTTTTTTGCATCAGTCCTAAAAACCTCCAGAATTCTTTCGGCATCCCTTATATCACTTAACACCCTATTCCAGTTCCTTTTTTCTATCTCTTCCGGGTTAAGCAGTCCAATGGCATTAGTCAATGCCTGTTTAAGTTGTCCTGATTTTTTTATTTTGGAAATAAGATGTGCAAATTTCAACTGATACAGTATGGAATTGAGTTCAAAGAGCATTTCTTCTACCTTCGCAATGCTGATAGTCGCACTAAAGGAGCCCAATCCATCTCCCTGCGGGCTTTTAAATAAAATGAGATATTTATCCCCCACCACTGCCTCTTCACTCAATGGATAGGGCGTGGCTATCCTGTCTGCCCAGAATTTATGCGAATAGGTCTTTTTCCCATTAATGAAAAGTTCCACGCCTGACGGAAAGGTAAAGAACAGATCTACGGAACTGCCTTTTACAGGTATACCTTCAATCTCAGCAGGAACGGTAAAAAGGTGCCTAAAGTAAGCGGTGCCTTCCTTAGGGGACCAACTGATAGGCCACTTTTTTTCCGCCCAGTCCGCATCTTTTATTTCTGACGGGTCTTTCTTGTCAAGACTCTGGACAAAGTCCCATGTATCAAGTTCCAGATGTTTCTTAATCTCAGTCCTCACATTTTCAACGACTTTTTCCCATAATTCCAGTTTTTCCATAATACCTCCGGAAGTAAATTATCTTCTATTTAAAGGGGATGTATTTACAGAAGTTTCCCAAACGATGCTCAATAATTGCTGTGATGAGCCTCAGAATCAACAAAGAGATTCTAACAGAGAGAATTCAGTTTGTCAAACAGTGGACTAAAATCCTGCCCCGTATTAAACGCATTTTACCCTGCCTTAAAGTTAAGATAACTCCATTACAGACAGAATACTTATTGAGGTATAATACAGAGAAGTGGTAAAAAAGGGGTAGCCAGAACCT